>NZ_JBZQJF010000269.1:0-2720 GCF_059905295.1 Mangrovibacterium sp. | reverse complement strand
TTTCGTGATATTCAGAAAACGAAAAAACAAAGCGGAATTTCCTTGCTTCGACAAATCGTTCATTAAACGGGCAAAAGCTACATCTCCAATATCTTTGTGCTCGGAATAGTTGTAAGCAAATAGATTGCTAAAACCCAAGACGGTTATCAATCCTAAAATGATTTTTCGCATAACACCATACAGATTGTTGTTACAAGTTACAATAATCTGTATTAATTAACATCATGTTTAGCTGCTGTATCTCAATTGTTTTGCATGGAATTGAAGTCTCGATCTAGGTAAGAGCTCAGCAGAAGCAATCTTTGGAGATTGAATCGATCCTGAGTTTTGTATAAGAGCAATTTAACCCGAGGTTGTAATTGGATGCTGTATTACATAGTGAATAGGTTTGTCTTTCCTTATTATTAATTAGACCGAATTTCCCGGATCTTCCAATGAATCTGAGATTCATTGTGTGCAGTTTAATCTTTCTGCCGTGGAAAACTCAGCACCAGTACAACACCTACCAGTGCAACAATACCGGTAAAGATGAAGGCCGAACTGTGCGAAAAGTTCCAGAATGTTCCGGTTACGGCGGCTCCTAAAAACGAACCCACGTATTGCAGGCTTACCAGTATGCCGTTTCCTTTACCCCGCTGGCGGTTGTCAATTCCCCGGTTAGCCAGCATAGGTACGATGGTCGAAATGGCAAAAGTGCCTGTTGTTATCAGGATAGTGCCGGCAATAATGGCTGGCAGATTGCCCAGCGAAAGCAATATAAAACCAATACCCTCGGTTACGTACAGAAGGCTGATGGTTGTACGTCCTTTACCTTTTTGGCTCAGTTTTGAGAATAGAGGAAGCAGCAACACCGAGCAAAGAATGGCCGGCGTAAGAATGATCCACATGCGATTGGTTTCCAGTACGCCAATCAGCAGCATGGGGAGCATAAAAAAGAAAGCCATGCTCATTAGGTTGTTGGTGGTCAGCATCAGTCCCATCGTCAGGTTTCGGCGGTTAAACACCGACTTCTGTTTGGCTTTCTCTGCGCTTTTCAGCTTTCGTACTTCCGGATCTACTTGCTTGGTAAACAGCAATACCCATAGAAAACAAAGGGCAATAAGCGCGGCCGAAAAAACAAACATCTGGCTTACGGTAAGGACAATGTGCACCAGCGGTCCAATCAGGTACGAGAGCATGGTGAAGGTGCCCAGTACGGCACCGAGGCGTGTTAATTGTTTGTCCCGTTCCTCGTCGCCGGCGACCGATGAGATCCACGAGTAGCCAACCGTTACAATAGCTCCGCTTCCCTGCAGAGCACGGGCAAAAATAAGCCAGTAAATATTGGCAGCATTGGCGGCGGTTAGCAATCCGGCTATCAGCATGAGTAGCCCGGCCAGCATCATCTTTTTGTAGCCGATGCGGTCGCTTAGCATACCGAACGGAATTTGTAAAATCGCCTGTGTTAGTCCGAAAATACCCAGTGCATAGCCGGTTAGCCATGGTTCTCCTCCTTCCAGGTTTAAAGCGTAAACAGAAAGAAAGGGAATGATAATTAACATCGAAAAAAGGCGCATTCCCAGTGTTACGGAAATGATGTTGGCTAATTGGCGCGTTGTTTTGCTCATATAAAACCTCCGATTTCGGAACGAAAAGTTTTTTGGAGAAGTGCGACAAAGGTAGTAAACATCACAGCCAGGGGAAAGGTTTCCCGATTTTCTTTCAGATAACAGGAGTTCGATGTCAGAAACACCTGTTGCCCGGCTTACTACCCAAGCACTGAAAGCCAATTTTCTAACTAGGCGTGGGTGTATCCCTAGCTTGTCTTTACTCATTTAATAGGTATCAAAAATTATTTTAATACCTATCAAAAGAAATTTTAATGCGTATTAAAAAATATTTTGATACGTATTAAAAAGAACAGATGTGCCTTGGTTTTCACTCTAACCTGCTTTATAAACCAATCAAAGTACCGCAGGGAACAACCATTAACTGATCCTGTTTTTATGGAACAATTTCGTACCGGACCCTGTGCGTACCTCCCGGGGCATATTCTTAGATCGAACCGGGGTTAACAGGAATAGATGCCCTGACATATTTTCATCTGCATATTTCCCTAAAAGTATTAACTTTGTGCCCCGAATTCAGAATCCAATTTTATGAGCGACAGCAGGTATATGGCACGAGGCGTTTCGGCTTCGAAAGAGGATGTGCACAACGCCATCAAGAATATAGATAAAGGACTGTTCCCAAAAGCATTTTGCAAGATCATTCCTGATGTGCTGGGTGGCGATCCCGACTGGTGTAATATTATGCATGCCGATGGTGCCGGAACGAAATCGTCTCTGGCCTATATGTATTGGAAAGAAACCGGTGATGTGTCGGTCTGGAAGGGCATCGCACAGGATGCGCTGATCATGAATATCGACGACCTGTTGTGTGTTGGTGCAGTTGATAACATTCTGTTGTCGTCAACCATTGGTCGTAACAAAAATAAAATTCCGGGTGAAGTTATTGCGGCAATCATCAACGGAACCGACGAATTGTGCCGCGAGCTGCAGGAAATGGGTGTTGGTGTTTTCCCAACCGGAGGTGAGACCGCCGATGTGGGAGACCTGGTGCGTACTATCATTGTTGACTCAACTGTTACTTGCCGCATGAAACGCTCCGATGTGATTTCTGCCGACAATATTCAGGCGGGGGATGTCATCGTTGGTTTGGCTTCCTTTGGACAAGCTACC
>NZ_JBZQJF010000268.1:0-4294 GCF_059905295.1 Mangrovibacterium sp. | reverse complement strand
GTGTAATCCTAATTACGACCAAAAAGGCTGAAGGAAAGAAGTCTAAGAATTTTTCTAATCCGAAGAAATAAGCAATCCTTGAAATATAGAATATCGAATAACCAATACGGAATGTAGAAGTAAGAAAGCGCAATCGTTATAGTTTCGAGTTCCAAGTTTTAAGTTTCAAGTTGCTGTTATAGTTACCCCTTTAGAGCTTGTACCGATTTTACATCGGTAGGCCAGGGGTTTGTTGCTCGTGGCTGTGACTGCGACTATGCCCCCTTTTTGAATTTTGGAATTTAAAACCTGGAATTTGAATCAACTTGCAGCTCTTTCAATCCTTCATTCCATCTATCCTTCAATCATTATAGAAATATATTGAGATCCGACCTTTTCACAAGATCGGATCTCTGAAATATTTTCAGTGTTGCGTTCTTTGAATCAAGTGGCTTATAGTTGCCAGTCGCCGGTGTTTTTGGCCAGACCTGCCATTTGTATCTGTTCCAAATGTTCGGCCAGGTTACGTGCTACAACTTTTACCGTTCCGTCGTTATGCAATTCAAAGCGGCTGATGCTGGTGTTTTTCGGAGCATCCCATTGATAATACGAATCATGGTCGAAACCATGTAAAACAGTCCAGAAAGCACGAATCAAACCACCATGGCTCATCGCAAAAACCTGCTGTCCTTCGTTCTTGGCTTTGATCTTTTGAATGAATGCTTCGGCACGGACAATTAAATCCTCGGCTGTTTCGGCACCTTCCGGCAAATCCAGTTCCTTCCAGTTTTTGGGGAATGGTTTTCCTTGCCAGGCTGCCAAATAGCGTTCGCGTAACAGTTGTTCCGGGATGATTTCTTTTTCAGGATGAAACTTGGTGACTTCGGCCGTTGTTTTCATTGTACGAAGCAAGTCGCTGGAATAATAGGCATCAAATTTTTCATTCTTCAAATATTCGCCTACTGCCTCGGCTTGCGCAATTCCGTCTTCGTTCAGCGTTCCAGGTGTTTGACCCTGGCAGATTCCCTGCTTGTTTTCAACGGTTTCTCCGTGTCTGACTAACCAAAAATCAATCATTGTTTATTGTGTGTTTTCGTGTTATCTTCTAATGTCAAAATTCCCTGCAAAGTTGCAAAAAACAGACCAACAAATGTTCTCCGGGTATTGTTCAAGTTGATTCTTTGCATTCATTTAATGTCATTTTGCTGGTATTTAACTGTAATTTTAAAGAGGTTTAGCATACTTATAGCCTAATATTGAGTTTGTGATTTCTATTAATCCCCAAAATACGTTTCTATGATTAAACAATATTTTGTGTTAGCGATTGCTCTTCTGGCACTGTGCGGTATTTCGCGCGGAGCAGATCAGGAAGCACGTCTGATGCGTTTCCCGGCAATCCAGGGAAATCAGATTGTCTTTTCGTATGCCGGCGACCTGTATACGGTTCCGGCTGATGGCGGTAAAGCCCGTAAACTAACTTCAGATGTGGGCTACGAGATGTTTGCCAAAATATCGCCCGACGGCAGCACCATTGCTTTTACCGGCCAGTACGACGGCAATACCGAGGTTTTTACCATGCCTTCAGAAGGTGGTTCGCCCAAACGTTTAACCTACACAGCTACCTTAAACCGTGATTTGGTATCCGACCGCATGGGACCCAATAATATTGTGATGGCTTGGTCGCCCGATGGGAAGGACATCCTTTACCGTTCGCGGAAGCAAAGTTTCAACTCGTTCAAAGGACAGCTTTTTAAAGTGTCAACTGAAGGCGGACTTTCAGAAGAATTGCCTTTGGCCGAAGGTGGTTTTTGCAGCTACTCGCCTGATGGGTCCAAGCTGGCCTTTAACCGTGTCTTCCGCGAATTCCGAACATGGAAATATTACAAAGGCGGGATGGCCGACGATGTTTGGATCTTCGATTTCAAAACCAAAGAAATCAAAAACATGACCAATAACGATGCTCAGGATATTTTCCCGATGTGGGCCGGCGATGAGATTTTCTTCTTGTCGGATCGCGATCGCACCATGAACATCTTTGTGTACAACACAAAAACAGGCACAACCGAAAAGGTCACCAACTTCGATACCTACGATGTGAAATTCCCTTCAATTGGTGGAGACCAGATTGTTTTTGAGAATGGTGGCTACATCTATAAGATGAATGTGAAAGATAAAACTCCGGTGAAAGTTCCGGTGTATATCGACAACGATTTCATTTATGCCCGGAATGAATGGAAAGATGCTTCGAAGCAAATTTTCGATGTGGATGCTTCGCCGGATGCCGAGCGTATGTTGTTCAGTGCCCGTGGCGATATCTTCAGCGTGCCGGCTGAAAAGGGAATTACCTGGAATTTAACCAAAACCCCGGGAGTTCACGAACGTAATGCTGTTTGGTCGCCCGATGGCAAGTATGTAGCTTACCTGTCGGATGAAACCGGCGAGTTTGAAGTGTACCTGAAAGAAGCGAAAGTAGGAGCAGAGGCAGTTCAGTTAACAGATGGTGCCGATACCTATAAATTTTCGATCGACTGGTCGCCCGATAGTAAAAAGATCATGTGGGCCGATCGTAAACTGCGTCTCCGTTATGTGGATGTAGATACCAAGAAAGTAACCGATGTTATCGACTCGGAATGGGGACAAGTGCGGAATTACTCCTGGTCGCCCGACAGTAAGTGGATTGTTTTCAGCCGTCCAACGGATAATCAAATGTCGGTCATTTCGGTATACAATCTTGATAGCAAGGAAACGAAAGATGTAACCGATAACTGGTACGATAGTGGCTCAGCACGTTTCTCGGCCGACGGTAAGTTCATCGTTTTTGTTTCGGAACGCGACTTCAATCCAACTTACAGTTCTACAGAGTGGAACCACTCGTACTCAGATATGGCACGGGTATATATTGCTATCTTATCCAAAGATACGCCTTCGCCCTTTGCTCTGGAGAACGATACTGTAAAGATTGTCAAAGAGAATGGTGCAGCTAAAAAATCGGAAGCTAAGGAAGAGGCTAAATCGGAAGATAAGACTGTGAAAATTGATTTTGATGGTATTCAGGATCGCATCCTGTCGTTGCCGATTAAGGCGTCGAACTATTACAATGTGAATTTGATTGACAACAAGGTTTACTACTCACAATCCGATCACGGCGTAACAACCAAGGTGTATGATTTGAAAGAGAAGAAGGAAACCGACTTGGGTAAATTCACCTACGGCATTACGGCCAATAATAAGAAGATGATTGTTCGTGAGCATGGTAAATATGCGATTATCTCATTACCGTCAGGGGCCGTGAAAATTGATAAAACAGTGGATACTTCTAACATGAAAGTGTGGGTAGACTATTCCCGGGAGTGGAAACAAATTTACGATGAAAGTTGGCGACAAATGCGCGACTTCTTCTATGTAGCGAATATGCACGGTCTGGATTGGAAAGCTATGCACGATAAATATGCCGTACTGGTTCCTTATGTGCGTCATCGCGATGACCTGACCTACCTGATTGGCGAACTGATTGGTGAACTGAATATTGGTCACGCCTATGTGCAAAGTGGTGAACGTCCCAAACCGGAGCGTATAAAAACCGGTTTACTGGGAGCTCAAATCAGTGCTGATAAGTCGGGCTACTTTAAAATTGATAAAATCCTGAAGGGCGCCAACTGGGATCAGAAACTTCGTTCTCCATTGACAGAGGTGGGTGTGAATGCCCAGGTTGGCGATTATATTGTTGCCGTGAATGGTATCAGCACCAAGACAACCGACGATTTGTATTCGATGTTGGTTGGCCTGGCCGATAAAGAGGTGGAGCTTAGCTTGAACAGCAAAGCCAGTGAAGAAGGTGCTCGCCGGGTGTTAGTAAAGCCAATTGCCGATGAAGCAGAATTGTACTACTACAACTGGATTCAAACCAATATTGAAAAGGTCAACAAAGCTACCAACGGCGAAGTGGGTTATATTCACATTCCTGATATGGGACGTGATGGTCTAAACATGTTCGCCCGCTTGTTTTACCCGCAGCTGAATAAGAAAGGCTTGATTGTTGACGATCGCGGAAACGGGGGTGGTAATGTATCGCCGATGATTGTTGAGCGTTTGCAGCGTGAAGTACAACGTTCCAATATGCGCCGTAATTACAAACACCCAACTCCGGTGCCAACCAAAATCATGTTGGGGCCTAAAGTGTTGCTGATCGACAAATATTCGGCTTCAGATGGTGATTTGTTCCCTTATGGTTTCAAACACTACAAGCTGGGAACAGTTATCGGAACACGTAGCTGGGGAGGTGTTGTTGGTATCAGTGGTTCGCTGCCTTTTATGG
>NZ_JBZQJF010000267.1:0-2856 GCF_059905295.1 Mangrovibacterium sp. | reverse complement strand
CCCTGGATTTTCAACGAGATTAAGCACTACCTGAAAACCGGTGAACTACTTCCTCCGCCAACTGTGGCCGAAGTGATTGATCAACTCAAAAACCAACTGGCCATTACAGCCGACTGGAAGGGCAACGAGAAAAGTGCCATTCTGATGATGCGACGTCACTTTGCTCGCTCATTCCCAGGTGTACCTAACTTCCGAAATCACCGTATAAAATTGCTGCAGGCCAACCTGATGGATGAGGTTTATCTGATTATGCAGGAAATTGTTGAACACTGTGGCGATTTGCGGGTTGATTATACAAATATGAGCTTAAAATGACCGACTTAGGGTACAAGAAATATTATTCGGAAACTTCCTTTAAAGAAAAATTGCAGAACCGGGCGCAGCAGGCAGGTGCCAAAGTGGTTTACGCTGCCCTGTTGCTCTATTGCCTGATGAAAGACCCGCTAGTACCCCTAAAAGCCAAAGTGACCATTGCCGCGGCCCTGGGCTATTTTATCCTGCCAACCGATGCTATTCCGGATTTGGCACCGCTGGTAGGTTTTAGCGACGATTTAGGCGTACTCATTTTTGCACTCAACCAAATTGCCGAATACATTACCCCCGAGATTAAAGTCCAGGCCACCCAGCAACTGCAACGTATTTTCAAAAACCTCAAGAAGCAAGATATTCACGATCTGGAACAAAAAGTGATTTAATCCCACTTGCTTCATTCCCGTATTCTTCCGGTATACCAAACAGCTGGTGTTAGTAATTCATTCACACTTGTTAAACTTAACTAACACATAGTAATTGACTTATGGCACTGTTTTTGACTATCTTTAAATAGATCAAAAAAACAGTCCCCATGAAAAAGTTAGTCTTGATCGCACTTTTAGCAACTGCCGGCTGGTTCACAAACAGTGAGAGTGCTACAGCGCAGGTACTTGTTGAAAAGAAGCCAAACCCACCGGAGCAGTACCTGGTACCACCACCAAAACCAAGTGGCGATTATGTATTGATACCGGGACATTGGATCTGGTCGCGCGAACACAAGATGTATGTGTGGGTAATTCCGGCCTGGGTACCCGAAAAAGAGGGCTACATCTGGCAACCGGGTTATTGGAAACAATTGGGGCGCGGATGGAAATGGATGCCGGGACACTGGCAACGAAATGATCGAAAACGTTGGTTCTCGAGATAACTCAAGGGAACCACTTTAAATATAGTTGGCGATGTAAATGAAGGGGGAAACAGAGTTTACATGACAAAGTCAATGCTTGTTTGTTTTAAATGTTTAATTGATGATGAAGGTCGGCAATCGCCGGCCTTCATTTTTGACAGGCCGCTTGTAAAACCAACTAGAAATTGCCTCTTTTAGACTATGGCCTTCGTAAGGTTGACTATCCGCAGGATCGAATCACACCTGATCATCTTTCGTATTCTTATTTTTCTTTTTCGACTCCCTTATCCGTGCACCGGCATTAACATCGTTCATCACTGTCACAATCTTTTCATAAGCTTCTTCGTAAGCCGAAGCTTTCAGGGAACTAAACAACTGCATGTAGGAAACAAGTCGCTGGATCACCGGATCCATTTCACCGACCAGCTTGCCGGCCGGAAGGGAATTCTGACTGTCGACTTCTTCGTTATAACGGTCACTCTGTATGATTAAAAAGGAGGCTTGAGCCTCTTTCAGAGCCAGGTAGTCGGCAGTGAATCCAAGAGCTTCCAGTTTTTCACGAGCTTCATCTTTATCAAATGCCTGAAACAGGGCTTCCAAATGCGTCGTTTCAGCCGTGTACCCCAAATGGTAAAGTCGCGTCCCCAATCGGGAGACCACAGCATACAATTCCCGGGCCACCGCAGCTCGTTCCGGAACCAGGGAGCGAGTGGCGCCCAACAACTGGTCGCGCAAACAAAGAAAGCCCTGGTCGCGTGCCTGGTCTCTCGATTTCAGCACCTTGGTTAAGGCACTTTTACCCGAATGTTCCAGCTCAACAAGCAGTTTTTCGTAGACTTCAGCAAGTTCGTCACACAGCGATTTTAGATTGGGATCGTCGACTGCCGGAGGTTGACAATACTGCAGTAAATAATTGGCAACATATAATTTTTCGTTTACCGACAGTAAGCTAGGGAAGAATAATTTATCCATGATGCTTTATTGGGTTAGTTCGTCCTGTTTTTGATCTATACAAGTTATAACGAATGATAACTAAAGTCAATAGAAGCCGGAAGGAAAGCTGATTTTTAGCACCCATCTATTTCGATTTACACCTAAAACCAGTAATAACAACCATTGGAAAGTCCCATCCCTTTGAGCGGCGAACCGGACAGCCGCTGTCTTTGATCTCCACAACGGGCGTGGCTCCAAACTGCGACGGGTTTAGTCCTTCCACATCGAGCGCAGCTGTTTTCAGTCACTCAAAATTATCTCCACAATGGGCGCGGGGGTTTTCGGCCACTCAAAAAAAAGTTCCACAACCAGCGCGTGGCTTTTCAGTCGCCGGAAAAGACTTCCACAACGCGCGCGGCTCCAAACTGCGACGGGTTTAGTCCTTCCACATCGAGCGCAGCTGTTTTCAGTCACCCAAAATTATCTCCACAATGGGCGCGGGGGTTTTCGGCCACTCGAAATAAAGCGCCACAACCAGCACGTGGCTTTTCAGTCGCCGGAAAAGACTTCCACAACGGGCGGGCAACATTTCAGTCGCGGATCTTAAACTCCATATTGCACATGAGGGCTGTGAGGCTTAAGAAAAGAACAAAAACAAACAGAATTGGCTATAAATCCCGTTTCAAATCTCGTTCTATTTAGAGGGAGAATAAATTGAACTGATCGATGAATTTATTTTGATTAGTTTGTGTAAATTGAAGACT
>NZ_JBZQJF010000266.1:0-9134 GCF_059905295.1 Mangrovibacterium sp. | reverse complement strand
TTTCAATTTTAGATTAACTCAAATTCACTTTTCGTATAAGGGCCTCCGGTTTTTTGAAAACAGTGGATGCCGGTTGTTTCATTGTTTTACCGGGGCCAGATGCATATTACAAATCGGACAATTACCGGGTTCGTCATAGGTTTTGTCACCTTCACATTTCATCGGGCATTGGTAAATCGTTTTCGCGTCAGTACTTTGTTCTGGCTGATGGTGAGCATGTCCGCCACCACCGCCACAGCAGGGCGCTGTTTCTCTGTTCTCATTTGACGCCCTAAATCCTTTGAATATTTCACTCAATGTTTTCATAACTGATTGATTTAAATTATACTTCAAAGTTACGCGATGAACCTCCCGGGCCTGTTACACAATTTTCAAATTCATTTATATCATTTTAAGGTTTTAGACCTTGTCGATTGTTTTTCGCTTTTGTTCGCCCAGTTTCTTAAAAAATGAAGGTGTGAATCCGGTTACTTTCTTAAACTGACCCGATAAATGAGCGACACTGCTATAGCCCATCTCGAAGGAAATTTCACTGAGCGATTTTTCGTCGTAGACCAGCAATTCCTTCACCCGTTCAATCTTTAGGTTAATCAGGTGTTTTTCAATAGTCGTCCCTTCAACGGAGGAAAATAGCGTGCTCAGGTAGTTATAATCCAGGTTTAGCTTGCCCGACAGAAACTCAGAAAAATTGACATGCTGCTCTCCGTCTGTTTTTTGGTACACGAAGTCAATTGTCAGTTTCTTGATCTGTTCGATTAACCGGCTTTTGTTGTCATTGATGACTTCAAAACCAGCAACATTCAATTTGTTTGAGATGGCTGCCAGTTTCTCGTCGGTAACAGATCCTTCAACAGAAACTTTACCCAGTTGTACACTTGCATCCGGGTAACCAGCCTCTCTGAAAATATCGGAGACGACCATGATACATCGGTTACAAACCATATTTTTGATGTAGACATCCATGAGCTGTTTGTTTTTATTTTAAATTACCAGAATACCGTTGTCATCGTTTCTGACTTTATATACCTCGTCTACCGGAGATACGATGATCATGCCGTCGCCACGATATCCGGTTCGTCCGCTTTTACGAATGAGCTCAACTACCGGAGCTACATGTTCGTCGGCAATCAGGATCTCAATTTTAATAACCCGGTAAGCATCTGCAAATGGGTATTTGTCGCTGATATGTTGCTTCTCATGATCGGAATACCGGCCGGTTCCTTCGCACTCCATGAAGGTCATGCCGCAGTAGCCTTCGTCTTTTAAGGTTTGGTATACTTCCTCGGCTTTCCGGTGTCGGATATATGCTTTTATTAGTTTCATACCACTTAGTTTGATGATTTTTCTTCAGTTTGAGCTCTGGTATCTTCCTTCTTTTTCTCGGGACAATCAATCAGATCTCTCAACTGGCATTTGGAACAGGTCAAATCCTTATTGAGGCTTTCATCGTCTTCCAGGGCACAGGAATGAACCGTAAATTTGGCGTTCTTGTCGAACAATAATTTTAAGCCAAGTGCCAACATGATGATCGCCACCAGGATAACTGATATGATAAGTGTTGCATAAAACATGGCTACTCTGTTGTTGTTTTATGATTCCTGTTAAGGTCACAGCAATCCAGCCGTCCGCTCCCAAGACTTTCCTGATTGCTTTTGGCCATATCTTTTATCCAGCGTTTCAGGAATCCTTGTTTTTCAGGCTTGTTGTAAATTTCAATTCCCAGATCGGAGAATAATTTCTCCACGTTCACTTCTGTGATTTGATAAGGATTGTACTCGACTGTAATTAGGTTCTCGGAAAACGAAATTGTCTGGATCCCGTTTTGGGAATCAATTAAAGCCTGGCATGCCTTTTTCAAATCGTCGGACAATTTGTTTGCTGTCCGAATTTGATGTGTTTGAATAAATTCTTCCATGACAGTGCTTTTTAAGGGTTATACGTAATTTAAAGGGAGCAGGGAGCAGTTAGACCTGCTCCCGTTCCTTCTTCCTCTTATTCCAGGGTTTCCCTGGTTTCTCCACATCCCAGCATATCTTCTCCGAAGTAAGGATTCCGGATTTCTTTTGTTTCACTTAGCCAGTAAGCACCTTGTTCGCTATTGGCCATAGGGCAATACTGGTAATAAGCGGTTTCCCCGTGTAGTCCAAACTGTTTTATACTCTTGTAAAAAGCCTGGTTGAATTCGGCAAAATCTTTTCGTTGCTGGCTAATATCAGTGCTATTGCTAATGTTATTGATGCTGCTATTGATGGTTTTTAATTGTGCCATCCAGGCCATGTGGGCATCTCCTTTCAGCAATTCCATATTCACCTTTTTCAGTGCTTCAGCTACAGTCTTAGCTGATGTACTCACTTGTTTTGCATCGCTCTCAACGAATGCATTTTTCATATTCAGATAGGCTTTATAAACGCCTTGAAGCTGTACTTTGAATTGATCGGATATTTCGGCTTTGTCGGCTTCCGGTTGTGCTTCTGTTTGTTGTGCTGAAGCGTTAGAGCTTCCACCCATATCCATTCCCGGCATTTTCCCGGCGCCGGAATCTCCACCATCGGGGTTCATCATACTCGGTTTGCCTGCCAGTTGAGCCGCAGCATCAATTTTAAATACGCCATTGACTGCGATTTCTTCCCCTTCTTGCAGACCACTGCTTACCACATAAAAATCGCCGGCTGAAGGGCCGAGTACAATTTCCCGATATTTAAAGGTAGGCTGCTGACGATTGGCAACTTTTACATAGACCACGGCGCGTTTACCGGTCCACAATACAGCTGTTTTGGGGATCATTAAGTCTTTCTTATTCCCTGCAATCGTTGAAGTAACGACCCCGTTAGCAAACATTTCCGGTTTCAGTAATTCCGGGTTGTTTTGTGCTTCGACCCGAACTTGTGCAATGCGGGTAGTCGGATCAATGGTCGGATCGATGAAGCTGATCTTTCCGGTGAAGTTTTTCCCCGGAATCGATTTAACTGTGAAAGTTACTTTGTCCCCTTTCTTGATCCAGGGGAGGTCGCTCTCATAGGCCTCAAACATCACCCAAACTTTGTTCAGGTTAATTACCTGGAACAGTGCACTTCCTTCCTTCACATAATCGCCTTGCGAAACGTTCCTCCGGGTTACAGTCCCCGAGATGGGGGATAATACATCAAAATAACTTTGAGCTTGTCCTTTCTGTTCAATCTGGTCGATTTGGCCATCAGTCAAATCCCAAAGCTTGAGCTTGTTGCGCGCAGCTTTGTAAAAGTCAGGGTTCGTTTGTTTGTAGTCCTGTGCTTCCAGCAATTCTTTCTGAGCAGTGAGTAGCGCAGGTGAATAAATCGAGGCCAGGCGCTCGCCTTTTCTTACTTTTTGCCCGGTGAAGTTGACAAAGAGCTTTTCAATGCGCCCTCCAAAGCGGGCTGTAAGTTCAGCAATGTTTCGTTCATCCGGTTTCACTTTGCCCAGCAGGTATACTTCCTTATCCGGATAAGCTTTTCCTACGGTCATGGTCTGGATGTCTGCAATCTTTATTGCAGCATCAGTCATTTGGATTTCATCCGGAGAAATGGCTTCTTCGCCATTGTTGTTCCCTTTCTTCACCGGAATCAGATCCATGCCGCAGATGGGGCATTTCCCCGGGTGATCCATATGTATTTGGGGGTGCATCGAACAGGTCCAGTAGGCAATATTATCCTCGGGAGCATGCTCTTCGGTTGTTTGTGATGCCGTTGTTGCAGTTTCGTTGGAAGATGAATGAAAAAACAACCATCCTAAGAACAAGCCTGCAACAAGGGTGATTCCGATCACCCGGTAGTCTTTCTTGGTAAAATTTATATTCGTTTTCATTTTGTCGTTTTTTAGGGTTTACTTTCCTGCCAGGTAATCGATGAAGGCAATAGCTGCCTGCTTGTCTGAGCGGGCTTTCTCCAGTTCCAGTTTATACTTTAAAAGCTGTCGTTCCATGCGCAACACTTCTTCAAAATTTTTACCATCCGATTCATATTCGGTTTGAAGAATACTCAATGCCTTGTTGGCCCGGTCTGACTGACCTTGGAACAGCGGGATACGCCGGTCGGCATCTTTGTAATCCTTGTCGGCCTTTGCAAAAGTGGTCTCCAGAACATTGATCTTATCCAGTTTTTTGTTCTCTGTTGATTCCTGCATAAGAACTGCTTCTTCAACCATGGAAGTGTACTTTTTACGATACAATGGAATGGTGATTCCGACCATTGGAAAGACAAAAGCATCTTTCCCGGCATTAGCTACCGTGGAATTCGAACCTTTGCCGATGATCATGTAATCCAATCCGAGCATGAGGTTCGGTTTGCCCATTTTTTTAGCAGCCAGCTGTTGCTTGGCGTAGGATGCTTCCATGAACTCCATCTGCAACACCTGGTGGTTATTACTGCGAATGCTGTCTAAAACAGCCTGAGGAGTCAGTTCCAGGTCGGTGTTGTTTAAGGAATCAGGCAAAAGCACAGTGCGTTGGTTCTCCACATTCAACAAATTGTTGAACTGCACTTGTTGCGTGTTCATATTGTCTCGTAACAGAGCCAGCTGGTTTTCCAGATCGGCCAGTTCCATCTCCACCCTGAGCACATCCACAGTAGAGGCCATACCGGCTTCGACCTTAATTAGCGACAAACTGCGGAAGGTGTTGAGGATGGTAATGTTCTCCAGTGTGATGTCGATCGCCTTCTGCGTAAAATACAGGTTGTAGTAGGTCGATTTGACGTCGTAGAACAAATGAGATTTGGCTTCGCGGAACTGTTCATATTTTGATTCGGCCATGGTTGAGGCCACATCTTTTTTAGCACCCAGCGTTCCAAACCAAGGGAACATTTGAGTGAGCGATACCCGGGCCCGTTGAGGACCAAGCTTGGTTTCAACCGGCTGAATAAAATAGCCGAATGTCACTTGCGGATCAGGTAAAGCTCCTACCTGCGGAACTTTTTGCATGGCCGCCATGTATTCCCCAAATTGACTCTGCAATCCCGGGTTATTTTTGGCAGCTTCCACCAGGTAGCTGTCTAACCGATCCTGTGCGTTGGCAAAACTTCCAGAGAAAAGGAAGAAAGCCAATAGGATATATGTTGTTTTAATTCCTTTCATAGTCCTTTTATTTTGCACGTTTAAGAGCTTTTTTTACTTTGTTTTCCTGCCACATGCTGTAAAGGACAGGTACCACAAACATGGTCATTACTTGCAGTATCATTCCTCCGAATGAAGGGATAGCCATCGGCACCATGATATCGGCTCCTTTACCGGTTGACGTCAGCACAGGAATCAGTGCGATGATGGCACAGGAGGCAGTCATCATCGCTGGGCGAACCCGTTTGATACCGGCATGCAGCACAGCCTCGCGCACGCCATTGACAGTGGTTGGTTTTTCCTTGTCAAATACCTGCATCAGGTAGGTTCCCATAATCACACCATCATCAGTGGCAATTCCAAATAAGGCAATGAAGCCGACCCAGACCGCGACACTCAGGTTGATGGTGTGCATCTGGAAGAGGTCTCGCATGTTTATACCAGCTACGGAGAAATTCAGGAACCACCCCTGGCTGTATAGCCAAAGCATCAGGAAACCTCCGGAGAAGGCTACAAAGATTCCGGTAAAGACCATGCTTGATGTGGTGACCGATTTGAACTGGAAGAATAAAATCAAAAAGATGACAACCAGCGAAATTGGTACAACGAGCATGAGCCGTTTAGCAGCCCGTATCTGGTTTTCGTAGTTCCCTGTGAATTTATAGTTGACACCGGCAGGCAGGACAAAATCCCCATCTTTGATCTTTTGATTCAGGTAGTTTTGTGCATTTTCCACCACATCGCCTTCTGCAAAGCCCGGTTTTTTGTCGAAAATGACATAACCAACGAGGAAGGTATCTTCACTTTTGATCAACTGCGGACCACGGGTGTAAGTGATGGTTGCCAGTTCCCCAAGTGGCACCTGAACGCCTGCTGGCGTAGGAATGAGAACATTCTTTAAATCATCCGGGTTGTCGCGGAACTCCCGGGCATAGCGCACGCGAACCGGAAACCTTTCGCGCCCTTCGATGGCGGTTGTTAGTTTCATTCCGCCGATTGCACTTCCAATGTACATCTGCATGTCATCAATCGTCAGTCCGTAACGTGAAATGGCTTTCCTGTCAATTTTGATTTCCAGGTAAGGTTTCCCAACTACCCGATCTGCAAAGACTGAACTCGGTTTTACTCCGGGTACATTCTTCATCAGTTTCTCCAGTTCGTACCCGGTTTTCTCAATAACGTTCAGGTTAGGACCGAAAACTTTGATACCCATAGGTGCCCGCATACCGGTTTGCAACATCACCAACCGTGTTTGAATGGGTTGTAATTTCGGGGCAGACGTTAGCCCGGGCAAACTGGATTGTTTGACAATTTCCTGCCAGATGTCATCCGGCTTGTGGATCTTGTCGCGCCATTGACGGAAATATTCGCCATTGTCATCCGGTATAAGTTGATCTTTCTCAATGACCCTGAATTCATCCTTATGAGGATTATAGGTGCTTCCGTCTTTTAATACAAAAGCTCCGTCGTCATTTGTTTTAAAGCGCATGCGGTGGCCATCTTCGTCCAGGATGTATTCCGATTTGTAATTGACCACATTTTCATACATGGATATTGGTGCCGGATCGAGAGCTGAGTTGACGCGGCCCCATTTCCCAACAGTCGATTCCACTTCAGGAATAGAGTTTACCTTCATATCCAGCAAACGAATATCTTCGGTGTTCTCTTCAATGCCTGAGTGAGGCATGGTTGTCGGCATAAGCAGGAATGATCCTTCGTCCAGCGCAGGCATAAATTCTTTACCAATACCCGGGAATGTTTTGGCGACAGCCTGGAAACTTCCGGTTTCTTTCCATTTTAACGGGAAAAATCCAAAAGCTCTGTCGGCTCCCTGCCAGATTAATATCCCAAATAAAACCAGGGTAATTGGCACGGATAGGAATTTCCATTTGTTGGCTAAGCACCACCTTAGGATGACCGGGTAGAAATGGACAACAGTCATCAGTGTTCCAAGTACGACAACAAGGATAGAAATAACAAACAGGAAGTTGACCAACAAGCTGTTTTGTGCGCCCAACGGCATCCATTCCTCTGTCAGAAAATAAACGACAATTGACATGGCAATTGCAATATTGATCAGATTGACGTAGTTGCGTTTGTTTTCCGGCCAGCGGTATTCCAGCAGGTTGTTCACTCCAAAGGCAATCAACGCTAAGGCAATCCAGCTGTGGAAGGTGATGATCAAAATTACACCTGCAGCAATGAGGGTGCTGTTCCAGATTCGTGACACACGTTTTTTGTCAAAGCGAATCGAAAATACCACGTGGGCGAGGGCGGGAATGATTGTGATTCCGATTACGAGGGAGGCCAGTAAGGCAAATGTTTTGGTGAAGGCCAATGGTCTGAACAGCTTTCCTTCGGCAGCCTGCATGGCAAATACCGGGAGGAAACTCACGATCGTGGTAGCCAAAGCTGTCATGATCGCAGAAGCCACTTCTACGGTCGCACTATAGATCACATTCATTAAATGCTTACCACGGGCCCCTTTGTTTTCAGGCAGGTCCAAATGTCGTATGATATTTTCGGTAAAGACAATTCCAACGTCGACCATGACCCCGATGGCGATGGCGATACCCGATAGTGCTACAATGTTGGCATCCACATGGAAATTGCGCATCACAATGAAGGTGATTAACACTCCGATTGGGAGCAAACTCGAGATCAGGATGGATGCCCGCAGGTTTAGCACGAGGATAATCACCACGATGATGCTAATGAGGATTTCGTCATTCAAAGCCGAATTCAGTGTGCCCAGTGTTTCCTTAATCAAGCCGGAGCGGTCATAAAAGGGAACGATTGTAACTTTGGAAACTGTGCCGTCTTTTAATGTCTTGCTTGGGAGTCCGGGAGCGATTTCGGCAATCTTTTTCTTTACATTGTTAATGACTTCCATGGGGTTGGCACCATAGCGGGCTACCACTACGCCACCAACGGCTTCAGCACCACCTTTGTCAAGGCCGCCACGACGGGTTGCCGGGCCGAAGTTCACCTTGGCCACGTCTTTGATGCGCACCGGAACGTTGTTGTGTACGGCCACCACGCTTTCTTCCAAATCATTGCGATTCTTGATATAGCCCAATGCACGAATCAGGTATTCCGCCCGGTTGAATTCCAGTGTGCGTGCCCCAATATCGAGGTTACTTTTTTTGACGGCATTCATCACCTGTGCAACGGTCACTCCGTAAGCTTTCATGGCATTGGGGTCGATATCTACCTGGTATTCTTTAACAAAACCACCGATGGAAGCAACCTCGGAAACCCCTTTGGCTGATGTGAGCCCGTAGCGCACATAAAAGTCCTGTATCGTGCGTAGCTCCTGAGGATCCCAGCCACCTGACGGTTTGCCGTCTTTATCCCGGCCTTCCAGAGTGTACCAATAAACTTGTCCCAGCGCCGTGGCATCGGGCCCGAGAGATGGAGTGACACCTTCCGGAAGAGTACCTGCCGGTAAGGAGTTTAGTTTTTCCAGGATACGGGTTCGGCTCCAGTAGAACTCCACATCATCATCAAAAATGATGTAGATACTGGAAAGTCCAAAAATGGAATTACTGCGAATGGTTTTTACCCCGGGAATTCCCAGTAGCGCTGTTGTCAGCGGGTAGGAAATTTGGTCCTCTATATCCTGAGGGGAACGTCCGGGCCATTCGGTATATACGATTTGCTGGTTTTCACCAATATCCGGGATAGCATCAACCGGAACCGGGTCAGACGGCAAAATTCCGGTATTCCATCCAAAAGGCGAATTCACAATTCCCCAACTGATGATTACAATCAGGAAGAGGAAGGTTACCAGCTTGTTCTCTAAAAAGAAACGAATTATTTTGTTGAGCATGGTTTATGTGTTATGAAATTTGAACACAGGTGATTAATTGAAATAATCACGGAGTGGTATGCAAAATCAAATGCACACGAAATCATTCGGAATCAGTGAATACTGGAACCGAAAAGTGTTCAGAAAATCATAAACGATAAACCTGAATATCGGAAAGGAGCTCGCCAACTAGCTTGGGAGGCGGCGATTCAATGTAGTTAACTGCTGTATTTTCTTCTGTCAGAAGATTTTCATG
>NZ_JBZQJF010000265.1:0-9507 GCF_059905295.1 Mangrovibacterium sp. | reverse complement strand
TATCTTTATCGGATTGTTTGTTGTTTACCTGTTTTGGCTACTCATTCGGGCGCTCAACATGGAATTGCTTGACACCTTAATGGGACAATTCCTTGGCGTTGGTGTATTAGCCTTGATTGTCGTCTTTCAGCAGGAGATCCGGCGATTTCTGTTATTAATCGGAAGCAACAACCAGGTCAATAAACTGTTGGGGATGGATAAACTGTTTGCCTCCGACAAATTTAGAACAGCTTCAGAAGACCAAATTCGCATGATGGTTAAGGCATGTGAGAGCATGGCGCGAACCAAAACGGGGGCATTAATTGTTATAGCTCAGAAATCGGAATTGCGCGAGTATGTTCGCACAGGCGAAAAGCTCAACGCCCGAATTTCGGATGCACTGCTGGAAACCATCTTTTTTAAGAATACCCCTTTGCACGACGGTGCTGTCATCATCATCGGAAACCGGATTGTTGCCGCCCGATGTATTTTGCCGGTATCCAACAAACGGGATATTGATCCCAACCTGGGTCTACGTCACCGGGCAGCTGTAGGGATAACAGAAGAAACAGATGCCGTAGCTATCATCGTATCCGAAGAGAAAGGGAAAATATCGATCGCCCGTGCCGGCCATGTACAAGTAAATATTTCGCAAACCGAGTTGACGAAAATATTAGAACAGGTACTTCATCCTACAGATCACGATATCAACTAGAATGAAAGAAATTATTGTTTTACATAGCGACAATATCAAGATAACACTATTTCAGTTGATCATCTCGATATCCATCCTGATATCGGGTATAATCATTGTGTTGACCTTGAATAGTCTTGTGCGGAAAGGTGGTGCCAAATATCATTTTGATCCTCGCTTTGCCCGCTTTGTAAGACAAGGAATCCGGGTTACCAGTTACCTGATCATGCTTGGATTCATCTTAGATGTCTTAAAAATCAACTATCATCAATTTTTTGATTACGCAATTTACTCGAACAAAGAATATAAAGTAACGATAAAGAGCCTGATCGGCGCGATTATCATCATCTACATCACGCGGATTCTTATCTATGCGCTGGATTACTGGATGGATCGACGCATCTCCACCAAACGTATGGATCGAGGCCGGGGAAAATCGGTCGGGCAAATCATGAAGTACCTGGTTTGGATACTTGGTTTTTCAATCATTGCCAGCTCTTTGGGGCTCAACATGACTTTCGTTATTGCCAGTGTCTCAGCCCTGTTGGTTGGTGTTGGCTTTGGATTACAGCATATCTTCAACGATTTCTTCTCTGGCATCATCATCCTATTTGATGGTTCTGTCAAAATAGACGATATTGTTGAAGTTGAAGGAACCATTGGCCGGGTATTGACGATCGGCCTGCGTTTCTCCTCTGTTTTAACGCGCGACAATGTGGTTATAATAGTGCCAAACTCGCGCTTCACCACCGAGAAAGTTATCAACTGGACACACAATATGGAGTCAACACGCTTTCATGTAAATGTAGGCGTAGCTTACGGCTCCAACGTTCGTTTGGTCGAACGGATTTTGCTTAATGCAGCCAATCAGCATAAGGAAATCGTTCAAACTCCTAAGCCATTTGTCCGCTTCAACGATTTTGGTGAATCCTCACTCGATTTTCAATTGTACTTTTGGACCATAAACGATTTCATGGTCGAGAATATCAAGAGTGATCTTCGTTTTGTGATCGATGATGAGTTCCGGAAGAACAAAGTTGAAATTCCGTTCCCTCAACGCGACCTTCATCTTCGATCGAAAGATTTTGAATAGAACAATTTGGGTTCTTTCAATCTTTTTATTTACTGATTATAAAAAGCAATTCTATATGTCTTCAAAAAACAGAATAACTGAATTATTTCAGATCAAATACCCAATTGTTCAGGGTGGAATGGTATGGTGCAGCGGTTGGAAACTGGCTTCAGCGGTGAGTAACAACGGCGGACTAGGCTTGTTGGGAACGGGATCGATGCACCCGGAAACACTCCTCGAACATATTCGGAAAACCAAAGCAGCTACTGACAAACCTTATGGGGTTAACGTTCCGCTTTTTTATCCCGAACTGGACAAAGTGATGGAAATCATCGAGCAGGAAAAAGTGCCAATTGTGGTTACTTCAGCAGGAAGCCCGAAAGCCTGGACACAATGGCTACATCAGCGGGGTATTCTGGTTGTTCATGTGGTCGCCAGTGCCTTCTTTGCTCAAAAGTGTGAAGCTGCGGGGGTTGATGCCATCGTTGCTGAAGGTTTTGAAGCAGGGGGACACAATGGCCGCGACGAAACAACAACTTTGACCTTAATACCATCGGTGCGTAAAGCAACCTCAATGCCGCTCATGGCTGCCGGGGGGATTGCCAACGGACAAGCTATGATGGCCGCCATGGCCCTCGGTGCCGATGGTGTTCAAATCGGATCGCGCTTTGCCATTTCACAGGAATCATCCGCACACGATGCGTTCAAAAAACTGGTTGTTGGTATGAAAGAAGGTGACACTAAGCTTTCACTTAAGCAGCTGGCTCCGGTTCGGCTAATTAAGAATGAATTCTTTAACCGGGTGGCAGAGATGGAAGCACGTGGTGCTTCACAGGAAGAATTGAGCAAGCTACTGGGACGCGGTCGTGCCAAAAAGGGCATCTTCGAAGGTGATTTGGATGAAGGTGAATTAGAAATCGGACAGATCGCTTCAATCATTGATGACATCCCTTCCGTAGAAGAAATAATGAAAAAACTGATCGAAGAATACAGCCAAACCCGTCAGTTAATTGTTGAAGGTTCTAAATTCTCGTTTTAACTAATTTATGATTGAATTTTCAAGACACCGTTTGGAGAATGGTCTCGACATCATTCTATATCCGGATTATTCCACCCCCATGGTAGCGATGGATATTTGTTACCATGTTGGGGCAAAGCACGAAAACCCGAACCGAACGGGTTTTGCACATTTGTTTGAGCACCTCATGTTTGGGGGCACCAAGAACATTCCTGATTACGATATTCCACTGCAATTGGCCGGTGGTGAGAATAATGCTTACACCACCAATGACTTAACCAATTACTACCTGACTTTACCAAAGGACAACCTGGAAACTGCCTTTTGGCTGGAGTCGGACCGGATGTTGGAACTGGACTTCTCACAGAAGAGTCTGTCAGTGCAAAAGAATGTCGTGATTGAAGAGTTTAAGCAACGCAATCTGAACCAACCCTATGGCGATGTTTGGCCTTTATTGCGCGATTTAGCCTATACCAGCCACCCCTATCGCTGGACAACCATCGGAAAGGAAATCAGTCATATTGCAGATGCCAGTCTGGAAGAGGTCAAAGACTTTTTCTACCGCTTTTATGCACCCAACAATGCGGTGATGGTATTAAGCGGAAACATCGATCGAAAGCGATGTTTGCAACTGGCTGAGAAATGGTTTGGCAGCATTCCCAGACGCGACGTACGAAAACCGGAACTACCGGCAGAACCGGAGCAAACTGAATTTCGGGAGCTCACTGTTGAGCGCAAAGTACCCGACTCAATGCTCTACCTGGCTTTCCATATGAGTGACCGCCGCACCCGCGAATACTATGTCTGCGACTTAATTTCAGATGTTCTCTCGTCGGGAAATTCGTCGCGCCTGTACCAAAGGTTGGTCAAGGAAGAACAGCTCTTTGTTGAGCTCGACGCCTATATTTCAGGGGATCATGATCCTGGCTTATTCATCGTTTCCGGCAAAATGGCCAAAGGGATCAGCATTGAAACAGCGAAGAAAGCAATTTGGGTGGAGCTGGAAAAGATGCAACAAGATTTTGTTGATGACCGCGAACTTGAAAAAGTAAAAAATAAGCTGGAGGCCAATCATGTATATGCACAAATGGGCTATATGAATATGGCTCAGGAATTGGCAAGCTACGAAAATATCGACCGGGCAGAAATGATGAACGACCAGCAGGACTGGTATCGTTCGGTAACCGTCGAAGAAATTCGCCAAACCGCCCACAAGATTTTCCGTCCCGAGAACTGTTCACAATTAAATTACCTGGCACAATGATGATAAACCGAGTAACAGCACCTGCCTTACACCCGATAGGTAAACCAGACCTTATACAGCCGGTGAAGCTTCAGCTTACAAATGGCATCCCGGTTTATTCGTTAAAGGCCGGCAAACAGGAAGTTTGTAAAATTGATTTTGTCTTTAATGCCGGTGTTTGGTACCAGCAAAAGCCTTTACTAGCCGCATTAACCAATGCGATGTTACAAGAAGGGACGACCAACTATACAGCCGTCGAAATTGCCGAGATATTTGATTTTCACGGCGCCTATCTTCAATGTACTGCCGACTATCACAGTGCAACCATCTCAGTGATTACGCTGGATAAACACATCGACAAGTTATTGCCGGTTGTGGAAGATATGCTGAAACGAGCTTTATTTCCGGAGAAAGAATTTAAAAACCTGTTGAATCGCCGCAAGCAACGTTTCATGCTTGAAATGGAGAAAGTAAAGATTCTTTGTCAGAAGAAATTCTCTCAGGTCTTATTTGGTGATGGCCATCCTTATGCCTTAGCCTTAAAAGCCGAAGACTTTGATGATGTAGATCTACAAGAGTTCGTCAATTACTATCAACAGTATTACCACGCTCAAAACTGCGAAATTCATTTGGCCGGGCAATTTACCGATGAAATCCTTCAGCAACTGGATCAACATTTTGGGGGAGATGATTGGAACGGCAAAGCTGTAGAAACGTTGCAATATCAACCAAAGACGTCTTCAGGAAAGTTGGAACGGATCCATAAAGAAGGAGCCATCCAGTCGGCCATTCGTGTGGGGAAACTACTCGTAGACAAGCAGCATCCGGACTACTTTGGATTACAGATTTTGGTAACCATCCTTGGAGGCTATTTTAGTTCACGTTTAATGCTGAATATTCGTGAGGACAAAGGCTACACTTATGGCATTGGCGGCAATTTTATCAGCCTGAACCAAGCCGGCTATCTGTTAATTGCCACTGAGGTTGACAAATCGTATGAAGAGTCAACGCTAAAGGAAATTACATCCGAAATTGAGCGATTACAAAACGAGCCGGTACCTGACGATGAACTGGAACGCGTTCAACAATACCTGACCGGCGAATTCCTACGCGAGTTCGATGGTGCATTTTCATTAGAGCAAGCTTTCCGTAACCTACATGATTTTGGGCTGGATTATTCATTTTACGATGACTATCACCAGGCAATTCAGAATATAACAGCAGCCGATTTGCAACAACTGGCACAAAAGTACCTGCAACCCGACAGCCTTTACACTGTCATTGCCGGACAGTAGGCGCCGCTGACGAAAAAATTTAAAAGTCCTCCCGAATTCACTTTGGGAGGACTTTTTATGTAGTGAAAGCTCACAAATCAGGAAACCAGGCACAACATCTTCGCCATTTCCTCGGCAATAATTTTCACTCCGATTTCTATTTCAGACGGATCCGCATTCGTGAAGTTCAGACGGATATGATTACTCCCTTGCCCCTTGGTGTAAAACGAATTGCCCGGAACGAAAATCACACCGCGCTCCATGGTACGATGGATCAATTCGTCGGCACGTAAACCATCCGGCAACGTAAGCCAGATGAACATGCCTCCCGTTGGCGAAGTTATTCTCACCTCATCGGGTAGGTAACGCTCCAGCATCTCCACCATACATGCTGCCTGATTGGCATATTTCCTGCGAATTCCTTGTAAGTGTTCATCCAGATCATTGTTTGTCAGGTAATGGTGCAGCACATATTGAGTCAGGTTATTGGGATGCAAGTCGGATGCCTGCTTTGCCTTATCGAAGTGCGGAACCAATGCCGGTGGCAATACCACCCAGCCGTTACGCATACCGGGAGCTACCATCTTTGAAAAAGAACCGGTCCAGGCAACGTTATCGGGGGCAAACTTACGAACCGGTGCCGGAAACTCATCTCCAAAGCAGATCTCATTATACGGATCATCCTCAATCAACAGCTGATTGTATTTACGCATTAGCAAAGCCAAATCCTTGCGTTTCTCCAATGAATAGCTGATACCCGATGGGTTTTGCGCATTCGTCACAGCATACATCAACTTGATGTCATCGTTCAAAAATAAGTTCTCAACCTGCGACAGATCGGCACCATCTTCCAGTAAATCAACTTCGCGAAAGTCGGGTAAATAAGCCGACATGGACTGAATAGCCCCCAGATAGCTCGGTTTCTCAAGGATAACACCATCACCCGGATTAATCAACAGTTTCGACAGGATATCAATAGCTTGCTGCGAGCCATTGGTAATAACCACCATCTCAGGGGTAATCTCCATATTATACTTAGCAGAGTAGCGGGTGGCGATCCATTCACGCAACGGATAGTAGCCCAGCGACCCTGCATATTGCAAGATGGTGCGGCCTGCCTCGGCCATCACAGCACGAGTACTTTCGGCCAGCTCCTCCACCGGAAACAGTGAAGGGTTGGGTAATCCGCCGGCAAACGATATCATTTTCTGCTGCCCTATGGCATTTAAAATACTCCGAACAAATGAGGCCGGTATGTTCCGGTATTGTTCGGAAAACTTTTCTTCGGGAAACTGATCTTCCATAGTGTGATATTTAAGTTTTAGTTTTTAATCTTTTTACCCTAAATCCCCTGAAAGGGACCTGACCTCCCAGACTGCAGCTGAAGAAGTCTGAAGTAACAAAGCACCTTGTTTATTAATTTAACCGGCGTTCGCTACCTGGTAATAAAAAAGCCCTTTCCGTAGGCTGACCACAACGGAAAGGGCTTTGCTTTATGCAATACGATCCCGCTCCTATGTGGCTAACTCCACAAGGACAAGCGCGACGGCCGCGACAATCATATGTACTAAAAATCGATTCATTCTATTCTTTAAAAGTTCATCAATTATCACGATGGAGCTGTCAATAAAAAAGGCCACCCTCCGAAGAGAATGGCCTTGCTCCAAGCAATTTAATATTTTGCATCCATACTCTTCCCTAGCCTATCACGGAGACCGCGAGTGCCACGACAAGAATCGTATGAATTGTGTTTTTCAGCATTGTTCTCACAAAGGAAAAAGAATTTGCCTACCGGCAATGCCTTTGGTTCATTTTTTTCAATCTTAAGTCGAAAGAATTAAACTATGACGGCGAATGTTAATTTTCTGGTACTGTTATTTGGGGCAAGAAAGCTTCACCCAACTCTGCTTTCGGGACAACCACTTCGGCCGGTCCACAGGCATAAGCTCCTAATTCGTATTGTTCATATTTAAAGCAAACTGCTTCCTGTGTGAAGTTAATGGCCGATACCAGATCGAGCGTTGGTGTACCATCAAAGCATTGCGAAGGATTGTCGAAATGTTGCTGCAACAGCTCATCAATTTGGTTTGATTTGCTCAAATCCAAAACTTCCGATGTTGTCAGCATTTTTTGCCTGGCCACATCGTAATTAAACGCCACAAAATTGGTCATCCCGTGTGCTCCGCCGGTAAAGCGATAAACCGATAACCGGAGGCTCACAAACTCGTCGGTAGCCATAAACACGCTATCGCGAATCCCCAATTCGTATGTCCATTCAGGGCGATCGTAACCATCTTTTGCAAAACCTTCGAAAACTTCCTTCGACTCGGCCTTCACCGAATCCTGCAAAGCCGATACATAAGCAGACACCTGTTGATTAAAAAGGCTAAGACTTTGCTCAATTTGAGAATCGGATGATGAAAAAACCGGATATTGCAGATCAATGTCCCAATAGTTATCCTGATTCACATTCGATTTATGCAGAATTGACAACTGCTGGATCGTAGGTTGACAAGCCTGTAAAATAAGCATGAACACGACTAAAGCGAAAAAGCCTGGTTTGAAGAAAAATACTTTTGTAGTCATATCGCATTTCTTGTTTACCTCTACAAGATAGACAAATTCAAATGAGTGCGAAATCCTCCTTCAGCTTTTTATTCAAGCAAAAATGCCGAAAAATGGGATCCTCACAACCGATAGCGGAACGAAATTTGTTAAGAATGGCAAAGAAAAATTCGCACAACGCGATTGAATTGCTAACGTACAGTAAAACAAACACACGACTGATGAGAACAAATCGAATAATCCTATTGATCTCTATCGTGGCTTTGGCAGCAACTTCGTGCGCCCCTTTTTATAAATGTGGCGAAGCCAAACCCGAAAATATGTACTTTCTGTCCAAACGAGCCATGTCGCTGCTCGAAGAACGCGACAGCCTGTGCTATGCACTGGACGACCGGACGAATGAAGTCGCGAACCTCCACCAGAATATTGACGGGCTGAACAGCGATATAGACAATCTGAAAGCTTCAATTCGTGAGGTAGAGCAAAAATATAACGACCTGATGAGTGAGAAACTATCAGAGTCGGAGCAGTTTAACCTGGCACTGCAACAAAAAACCAAAGAATTGAACGAGAAAGAACATCTGCTTGAGGAACGGGAAAAAGCACTGAATGATCTGCGCAAGGTCATTGCCCGCCAGGACTCGGTCACCCAACGCCTGAACAACGTAATCCGCGATGCGCTGCTGGGCTTTAAATCCGACGAGCTCTCGGTTGAAGTGAAAAATGGCAAGGTTTACGTTTCCATGTCGGACAAGCTGCTGTTTAAATCAGGAAGCGCAGCGGTTGAAGCTAAGGGTAAAGAGGCATTGAAGGTATTGGCGGATGTGCTCGACAAGAATCGCGATATCGACATTCTGGTTGAAGGCCATACCGATAGCATTCCGATACACACCGCCAAATACCATGACAACTGGGATCTGAGTGTCGCACGAGCCACCTCGATTGTACGCATTTTAACAACCGAGTACCAAATCGCACCAACCAGGCTAACAGCTTCTGGCAAGGGCGAATATTCGCCCAAAGCGAGTAATTCTACACCTGAAGGCCGGGCACAAAACCGCAGGACCGAGATTATCCTCTCACCTAAGTTGGACGAGATTATGCAATTACTGAAAATGGAATAATAAACAGGCCCTTATTTTAGGTTAGTTTTTGTTGAAATGAGCTCCCGACTTACTCGGGGGCTTTTTTGTGAAAGTATCTTTGGAGTTTGGAGTTTCGAGTTTCAAGTTTCGAGTTTCAAGTTTCGAGTTTCAAGTTTCAAGTTGTGGTCATAGGTACCCTCTTATAGATCAGGGGCTGTTACTCGTTACTCTTCTCTCAACTGCCTTCAAATGTTTTCAATTGTTTTCTTTACGGGTTTGCCGTGCACGGGCCACTGCATTTACTTCCTTCAGATAAGCGACTATTTGAGCAAAACTTTCTTCATAATTTTCAGCATCCAGTTCAGCATATATACGGTGCAAATCCAGTAATTTTTCAAGCTCGGGTATGTACTCAGGCCTAATCTCTGATGCCGAACGGCTTGTTTTAGCGGCTTCAGCTTTTAGCTCGGCACTTTGTTTATTCAACGCATCAAACTCTTGCTGGGCTGTTTTTAACGATTCATAATACTTCAGAATACCCAAGTCGGTCATTGCCTGCTGGTTTTCCGCTTTATCC
>NZ_JBZQJF010000264.1:0-9575 GCF_059905295.1 Mangrovibacterium sp. | reverse complement strand
GGACCTGTACCTGTCAGTGTCAGCGTCAAATCAATTGAATTTCCGCCGCAAATTGTTCCTCCTCCCGAAAGAACCGCGGTGGGACCATTCATGTAAATCCCCGCAAGCGATAAAGAAGAACTGGTAATTCCCCCAACATACATACTTGAGCTACCTACCGTTGCTATGCTTTCCCATGTGGTTCCCTTCCAGTTTGCAGCTACCAGGGACGAAGCAATTGAATTATCAGGGGCAAAAACGGTAGATGGATACATGACAGCAACACTATATTGAGATACCCCGCTAGTACTAATATCCCAGTACCGATTCATATAATTTGTGGTATTCCCGTCATTTGGATGTTGAGTTTCGTGCATGGCTATAGTCACAGAACTACCAGCTCCGGCTGTAAGCCCACTAAAACCAATATTTGAATTATCACCATTCGAATCAACCAACTCAATCAAACTAGAAGAAGCTGAAGGGAGCGTTAAGTTGAAATCATTCAAAAAGATTTTACCGCCATTGGCTGAATAGGAACCTGTAACAACCAAATCAGAGGCAAGCTTTAGCAGACCGTTTTGCATATCCAGACTTCCAACGCTAACATTTGGTCCAATCGTTACAACCGAGAATATATCCGTACCAGCATTAATAACCAATTGATTAATGCTGGTAATTGAAGTTCCGCTTATTACACTCCCATTAGCAGTTATTGAAATAGTTCCCTGGTCGTTTAACGTTCCGTTATTGATAAAGCTTCCGTTGACTGTTAAACTAGCTCCGGGAGATAAAATAAGGGTACCGCCAGCCTCAATGGTTAAACTTTGGCATTCAGCTGAGCCGCTAATGGTAATAGTTGCGCCGGAAGGAATGGTAACATCATCAACAAGAGTCGGCACCGAATTGGTAGCCCAGGTTGAGCTCAAACTCCAATCCTGACTAACCGGTTGCGCACTAATATTGGCAGGTAAAGCAAAGGCGTAATTTAAACCTCCGCCAAGAAGCAAGAATCCCGCTAAAAGAACAATCATCATCGCTCTTCCGAATTCAAACCAACTCTTATATATTTTGCTTCTTTTTGCCATTTCACATCAATTATTGCACACAATGATCAACTAAGCCCCCAATTCAGGTGACTTACAATCTGTTTTTTTTAATTCTTAGGGAATTACTTACTGACATTTCGGCAGGAACACTACAAACAAGTGAACGCCAAACAGTGGGCTATTCTTTGAATTACTGAAATAGCAAAGAATCATCGGGAAATAAGCTGGAACCCAGCTTTCCGAAAGAGTATTTCAACCAAAAGGTTCGACGAGACATCACAGAATTGAAGTAAATTTTTTCCATAGCATTCCTAAACTTTTATTCCACCAATTATGATTTACCTTTATAAAAACCGGATAAAAAGAATCAACCGATTTCATTCCACAATAGCGCTTTCAGACCTCTATTTTTTTCTCTTCCACTCTGGTTAAACAGAGGTTCTGATGTTTTCTCTTTCACCTATTAATTACATTTTTTGATAATTGGTAACCCCTATTTGATACCCAAAAATACATGTTTGATAATTATTGCGCAAAAGAAAACATAAAAAAACGCTAACAATGAGCAACTTACGCCACTACATGGTTAACTAAAAAATATTAAATAAAACCCCTAAGAATTATTTAAAACAATAAAAAATCAAAAACTTATTATACTAAGTCTAAATCGCACGGTAATATTACGAAAAATTGCTTTGAAAAAGAAGTACAATGAGGCTAATTTGCGAAATTTCAAGAAGAAAGCAGACTTTGAATTCAAAAATACCAATAAAAAGAACTTAAAAGCTTTTTACAATATACGAGGAAAGTCTAATTATGAAAGACAGAATTAAGGAGGAAGATTTGTGCCGAAGGAATTACAGAAAAGAATACAGCCTTTCATTCAAACAGATTATAAATACTTAGAATCGAAAGGTATCGCCGATAAACCAAAATAGGCTTATTGTCTCCGAAACATGAAAGAAAAGCCACGCGAAATGATACATTGCCGGATAGAGCATATAAAAAAAGCAAGCTCCAGAATGGAACCTGCTTCATATCTTACATGATCCGATTACCTAATTAGAGTAACTCTTTAACAACTTTCAAAGCTGCTTCGTAATTTGGTTCTTCAGTTACCTCTGGACAAATCTCAACATATTGAATTACTCCCTCTTTGTCGATAATGATCGTTCCGCGGGTTAACAGGCGCAATTCTTTAATCAGAAAGCCATATTTAACGCCAAAGTCAACATCTTTATGATCAGAAAGCGTAATTACTTTATCCAAACCTTCAGCGGCACAAAAACGACTTTGTGCAAATGGTAAATCGCAAGAGATTGACAAAATTACAGCATCACCTAAATTAGAAGCTTCAGCATTAAAACGTCTGTTTTGCGCCTGACATACTCCGGTATCAATTGATGGATACAGCGCTAAAACACGTACTTTTCCATCATAGTCACTCAATTTTACAGGACTTAAATCAGCACCAACAACAGTAAAGTCAGGAGCTTTCTGACCAACTTTTGCTTCTTCACCCAACAAGGTTAACGCACCACCTTTAAATGTAATTTTTCCGGTTGTTTCTTTCATCGTAGTTGATTTTATTAAAATATTACAGGCTCCAAGCCTGACGGTTAACTATTAAATTACTTCCCTACTAATCTAAACGTCTGTTTACAGAACGGGAAAGTCATGCTATAAAACAATACAAGCCGACGCTTGTTTGCTGCCGGCTAAAATTTTTAGCGATTTTTTTTAACGAAATAATACGAGACCGACCAAAGATTTTATAAAGCATAAGTTAAGCCCAGCGAAACATTATTGATCGCTGCTTCGCCCCAAATAAACCAGCGCTCGCTAAGTCGGTATCGCGCTCCCAAGTGCAAATCTCCAACAAAACTCTTCTCGTGCCAATCCTTGGAGCCACCTCCTGCTTCAATTTCGGCACTAACACCAACATAAACATTCCAGTGGTTTTGTCGCGGTCGCCAACCGGCCTCCATAAAATGATAACTTACCCGTGCCCCCAGATAGGGACTTTTAGCTCTTCCATCCGCTTTACTTTGCACGTACAAACCAGATTGAAGGCCAACGGAAACTTTATTGGAAACCATATAATCGAGAATCATTTTACCACCTAGTACACTGTTGTATTTAAATTCCTGCGAAAAGCCCCCTGACAAATACAAAGCACCAGCATAGGCATTCCACATATTATAACGTGGCCGATAGGGCTTGGCAGTAGGCAATGGTTCGGAAACCGTGCTTTCACTACGATTAACGTTTCCTGACGGAGCTGCAGTTCCCGGAATACTAATCATCAATATCGCCCCCAACACGCCAACTCGAATTGCCATTCTCCGCATTAAAGCAGTTAATTTTTTCATAAAGATTTTGAATATAGTTCCAGCATCCAGATTTTATTCCCCCAGGCACGAATTAAAAAGAATACGATCTAAACCACTATTTTATTGTTCAAATAGCTGAGTAATCCTAGGAAAGAATCCATCAACACCTATTTTTTATTGAACTCGCTTCAAATTGTAAATAATGACAGGTTCTTCTAAATACTGGTCATCATCTTCTTGCTGTTGTATCTCTCTGGCAACATCCATACCATCAATGACCCGACCAAAAGCGGCAAATCCCTGACCATCCGGATTTCGTTTTCCTCCAAAATCAAGCGAGGGTTGATCACCAATACAAACAAAAAACTCCGTTGATGCACTTCCAGGCTCATTTCGTGCCATCGAAATTGTCCCATCCAAATGCTTCAAACCTGTTTTAGCAGTAGTTTCATGCGGAATAGTTGAATATCGTGCAATTTGCGCATCGTCGCGCAATCCTCCTTGAATGACTTCAATCTTCACCGGGTTTTGTGGCTGATTGTCCATACGAACAACCCGATAAAAACTGGCATTCAGGTATACCCCTTCATCAACAAGTTTCAGAAAGTTTCTACCGGTAAGTGGAGCATGAACAGTATCAACCTCAACAATAATATTGCCCATGGAACTTTCAATCTCGACTTTGGGAAGTGAACGTTTTCCACAAGCAAACAGCCCCAGTAACAAAATCGTCAATCCTAAATACTTCGTCATAATTTAGCAGGATATGAATTATTATAGACAAACTTAACAGTTTTAACTGATTTCGGATAGTGATCCTGCAATGATAACCTACAGACATCGCCCGCATGAGAGGTATCGTAGCCTACTAATCATTGAAAGCCCCAAAGCTAAAAAGTTATAAGTATTTAATTTTCAAGGGTAAAAATTCACCACCATTTTATTCTCCCTTAATCAATACTTAATCCTGAAGCCAGATATTAGCATCATAAAATGAAAGAGGATTATGAAGTCCAGGAAACTTGAAATAGCCGTAATATCAGATTTGCATTTGGCTACCCGGGCATGTAAGGCAAAAAACATTTTGCATTATCTGAAGTCAATAAATCCGCAGACTCTTGTACTCAATGGCGACATTATTGATTCGTGGCGATTTAGCCGAAACTACTTCCCAAAACCGCAGTTGAAAGTGGTTCGTCAACTTATCAAGATGATGGAGAAAGGTGTAAAAATCTTCTACATCACTGGTAATCACGACGAATTCCTACGCCGTTTCAACCAGACTGAAATCGGGAAATTAAAGATTGTCAACCAATTGATACTTGATTTAGACGGGGAAAAGACCTGGATCTTCCACGGCGACCTTTACGACCATATTATTCACAAAGCCAAATGGCTAGCCAAATTTGGTGCTGCAGCTTACGGATTGCTTACGGTGATAAACAACGGGTTGAACACCGTACTAAAACCTTTGGGGGTTAAGGAATTCATTATTTACAAAAAGCTAAAAAGGAAAAGCACATCCTGCGAACACCCGACAGCTTTCGAGAAAGCCATAGCTGCAACTGCTGCAACCAACAATTACGAAACAGTTATTTGCGGACATACCCATATTCCGAAAGACAAAGAAATAAATCTGACAGGCAAAACAATCCGCTACCTCAATTGCGGCGACTGGGTTGAACACTTCACTGCAGCCGAATACAACAAAGGAAGATGGGAGCTATTTTATTTCGAAGACAGCGAAGAGGAAAATGCAGTTGACGATCCTGAAATTCCGGATAGCAAACAAGTTTATCAGTCACTTTTTCGGGAACTGGCAATGGCAAATTGCTTGTAACAGCTAATCAGTAAGGGAAAATCAATGACAGATTCAAAATTGAAAATATTATATGCCATACAAGGAACAGGCAATGGCCATCTGGCACGTGCGACCGAAATCGTTCCACTTTTGAATGAACTTGGCACAACCGACATTCTGGTTAGTGGTATACAGGGAGACATTAAGTTACCTTTCCCTGTAAAATACAAATTATATGGCTTAAGCTTTATTTTTGGGAAACACGGCGGTGTCAGCATCTGGCAAACAATCCGTCGTTCTCGCCCCTTCCGTTTAATCCACGACATCTTTAATTTACCGGTTCGTGATTACGACCTGGTTATTTGCGATTTCGAACCGGTAACTGCATGGGCATGTAAATTACGCAAGAAAGTCTGCATTGGTCTTAGCCACCAGAATGCCGTTCTCCATCCGCAAGCCCCAAAACCAAAGCAAAACGACCTTACCGGCTTATTTATACTGAAGCATTATGCTCCTTCAACAGTACGTTACGGTTTTCATTTTAAACAACTTGACAACAATAATTTCACCCCGGTAATCCGTTCCTCAATTCGTCAGGCAAAACCTCAAAAATTCGGACATTACACGGTTTACCTGCCGGCATACAGCAACGAAGAAATTGAATTCGTTTTGAAAATGTTTCCTCATTACGAATGGCAGGTGTTTTCGAAACATTGCCAGTCGGATTACCGCAAAGATTCTATCTGGTTCCGACCGGTTTCTTTAGAAAATTTTACGGAATCATTTGTAAACTGCACCGGCATATTGTGTACTGCAGGCTTCGAAACTCCGGCTGAAGCAATCTATATGGGGAAAAAGCTTTGCGTAATCCCAATGAAGAATCAGTACGAACAAGCCTGCAATGCCGAATTTTTAAAGCATTTGGGAATCCGGGTTTTGACGAACTGGCACGAGTCGCCTGAGCAACTCGCTTTATGGCTGGATAACGACGAACCTATGCAAATTAACTATCCGGACGAAACAGCACAAATTCTTAGAAATGTCGTTGAGAGCCCCATTGAAAGCATTTCTCAATTAATGACAGCCTCAACTGAACCAGGCCAATAAATTTGGCATTTTTCCACTAAAAAAAATAACGTCAATGCGTAAAATGATAGTTATCACGTCTTGTCTTGCCATCCTTTTCGTTGGTATTGGTTACCTTCTGCCGAAAAGCGTTCACGTAAAAAGGAGTATAGAAATAACGGCTCCAACAAAAGACGTCTACAAGCACGTAGCCGACCTGAGACGCTGGAATAGCTGGTCTGATCTACTTCCCGACGACCATTTGATCTCACTCGAATTCATTCAGGACAAAACCCAAAAGGACATCGGGTATAGCTGGAATACAGGCGGCTTTAATCCTCAAAAACGTCGGTTGCTCATAACCGGAGATGCCTGGTGTGATTCAATTAGCGCAAAAATGAGTTTTTCAAAAGATAATATTGCCTCTAGTTGCTTTCGTTTCGAAAATGAAGCGGGGAGAACCAAGGTGAGCTGGGATTTCAAAGTGGAACTGGGAAGTGGATTGCTGGCACGTTGGCGAGGTCCGTTTATCTACAATCTGATTAGTCCCGACCTAAAACTCGGGCTCCGTAAACTAAAAGCAATAAGCGAAGAGAATGCGGGAACTCACCCGCGTGATTTTGCCGCAGAACAAATCATACATTAATACCCGAAGTAGAAAAATACTTAATAAGGTCGAAAATATCATACTCAATAAAAAAGCACTTTTCCCTGATCTTATTCAGCGAAAAGTGCTTCGTCATTATAAATCCCAAAACAATTAAATGTCTTATCGTTCTAGGCTGTCGCGATTTTAATCACTAGTTTTTTTACCGGAACAGAATCTCCCTTTTTTACTCCGGGACGATGCAGATCGGTCGTGAAAAACAAAAGATAATTTTCGGGGTTAGCAACATACAAAGGACCATCATTTTCACCATAGAAAATCACATCCTTCTCAGCATTATACTCCCCTGCGTTTTTGGCATCTGCCAAAGGCATGACTCCCATTTGTTCTTCACCTGAAATTACGTATTGTAAATCGATGAACTTGCGATGAGCTTCCCATTTGGCATTCTCAGGTTCCTTGCTGGCATATTCAGAAACAATAGCTGTTACTTCACCCTCGATAATCGGGTATTTACCAACTTCCAAAGTTGGAAGATCCTTCTTCATAAAACCAAACACGGCCTTCCAAAGCTCAGGTTTTGCATGATATTGTTTATAAAACTCTTCTACATCTACCGAAGCATCCAAAGTGAGGGACAATCCATCAGCCCAAGCTTTACCGGCAAACCATTCTTGTGTTGTACTCATTTTTTGGCGTTTTTTTAAGTGAGACTCAAAAATACATAAATGTTTGCTGAAATTACCAATATAAAGGTCCCCAAACAGAACATCTTCTGTGAAGAATCGTTAACTATTCTAAAAGTTCATCTAAAAGCTAACAACTTATCGAACTTTTTTGCAAACTTTGAGTTGATGCATAGAAAGGAGGAATGAAGGGTATGAGTATTGCAGCTATTTTCAAGTTACTTCACGTTTTTTTACTGGCCACAGTCAAATATTTTATCATGTTCCCATATGCCATGTTGATTGGCATCGATTTTTTGCACACCCTAATCATAGTAACCGTTGGAGGGATTACCGGTTTTTATTTTTTCTATTACGTAAGTGGATATTTTATCCATCTCTACTACATGCATCACCGGCAAATCCATAAAGCGATAAAGCAAGTAACCCGGGTTGATTTGCACCATACTTTTGCAAATCCGGAACAAGAAAAACGCAGTAAAATCAACAAGAAAACAAGGCTGATAGCCAAGTTGAGAAGAAAATACGGATTCTGGGGAATCATCATTATGACACCCAGTTTGTTGAGTATTCCCATTGGTGCTTTCCTACTAAAGAAATACTATTCACGGGAGAAATACATTGTAACCTACATGACGCTTTCAATTTTGGGATGGGCATTATTATTCTCTTCTATTTTCATCATTCTCCCAAAACCTTTGTAAATCACACAGGTGATTTAGGTTTATCAGTTCTCGATCAGCTTCTTGCCAGTCAAGCGCATCCAGATCTTTGTGCCTAAGCCATACCAATTGTTGATGTTCATATAGATCAATATTAGCATTCTGAATACTGCAAACAAAAGGATAAAGTTTAATTTGCTTGTTACCGTAGTCGTGTGTCACGGGATAAAGAAAAGCCTCAACCCAAACAGTAACGCCCAGCTCTTCCTGAATCTCTCGTTTTATACAGGCAACAGCCGATTCCCCTGGCTCTACCTTTCCACCCGGGAACTCCCACTGGTTTGGGTGATCGGTATCAGCATGACGCTGTACAGCCAACAAACAACCTTCCCGATAAATTAATGCACAACAAACATCTAACATAGACTAACACTTTCTTAATTTGTCTAAATTTAGCTTTTCAAGCTAAACAGGCAGCATGACGACAGATGAAATTCAACAAGGAATTAAAAATTGGGAAAACACCGATTTCATTTTTAACTATTTCGCCAGCCATCCCAACGCTTTTCACAGATTATTGACTGTAGCTTTGGATGATTCGGAACCAACGAACTGGCGAGCAGCCTGGTTAATCGACAAACTTAACGAACAACAACCGAACCTAATTGCCTCGCATCTCGATCAGATCCTAAACGCTGTATTCGATACCGAAAACCAAAGCAAGCTTCGTCATTTTCTAAAAATTATCAGTCTCCACCCCATAGAGCGACAGGTAGCCGGCAAACTATTGGAGCGTAGCTTGAAAATATTCACCAATCCCAGCTATGCGATAGCCATCCGCGTACATGCCATGCAAATCCTTTACGAGATTTCCCAGATGGAAACAGAACTAAAGCCAGAGATTAGTCAGACAATTGAGCAAGAAATGGAGCTACATTCTTCTCCCGGAATTCGATCAAGAGGCCAAAGAATTCTTAAAATGCTAAGACGGGAGATCTCCAAGTCATAAACAACGGCTCTGAATAAACGATTCATTTTCAACGACAAGAAAAACCCGCTCTTTTTTTGCATGTTTTTTTTCAAAAAATGATTTGCAGTATCGGAAAAAACCAATACTTTTGCCGCTGTCTTTAGAAAAAAGACCAAGAATGATTGACCCGTGGTGTAATTGGCAACACGTCTGATTTTGGTTCAGAAGAGTCCAAGTTCGAGCCTTGGCGGGTCAACAGATAAAGCAGCTCAATCGGGCTGCTTTTTTCGTTTTTGCCCTGATTATTTTCTTCAAATTTGCAGAATAAAAAAAAAGATATATTTTTGCCGCGTCTTTACAGAAAAGACCAAGAATGATTGACCCGTGGTGTAATTGGCAACACGTCTGATTTTGGTTCAGAAG
>NZ_JBZQJF010000263.1:0-3867 GCF_059905295.1 Mangrovibacterium sp. | reverse complement strand
TTCTTCACATTTTGAACAATCCACTCCATGTTGGACTGGCCGGAGCAAACCCAAACTTCACCAATCAGGATATTCTTGATTGTTACTGTGTTTTTGCCTTCCACCAGCAAGGTGTAGGGGCCACCATATTCCATCGAAGGTAATTTTACACTCCAGCTTCCATCAGACGAAGCTTTGGTTTTTAAAACTTTCCCGGCAAACAGAACAGTGATTTTCTCGTTTTTATCAGCCCATCCCCAAACGGGGTTTTCGATTCCCTGTTGGAGAACCATGTTTGAACTGAAAATCCGGGCCAGCTTCACTTCAGCGTTCACAGTATTGAATGCTAATAGAACAGCCAGCAGAATAACTAGTCGTTTCATAAGTTTGTTAGTTTTATTAGTATACAAGAACATAGAGCTTTCTACTCTAACTATTCAGCTATTGTTGGATTTGCAAGTTAACGAAATCCACGCTGGTATGTACCGTTCTGCTTGTTATTTTTTGGGTTGAAATACTGAAAGAAGATCGGTTCTTCTTTTCAGCAAACATCAAAAAAATATTACCTTTAGATATTAATTAATTTAACTCCCCCGCCGAGAAATCCTTCTCTCACCTTACAGAGAATTTACTTCGTATTATTTTACGATAGGCGGGGGACTTTTAAATATAAAACGGAATAGCTACAACTTACTCCTTACATTTTTTTCAATAAAAAAATCCCATTTTAGCCAGTGGCGAAGGAACTTTTTTGACCACAAAAAAGCCGACTCCTTTCGGAAGCCGGCCTATCTTATCCACCCATTTTATCGGGTTATTTCTTCTTTGCATCCAAATATGCCAACTCTCTTTCAAACTCATCAACTGTAGGGATATCGTTGAAATGCCATTTATCGATAATGGTGCCCTTTTTCATCAGAACCAGCCCCGGGTTAGCACGAATGATTGTCTTTAAGGTGATTTCGTCGGTATTGAAAAACTCAAAAGGCAGATTCTTCTCTGCAGCAATCGCCTGTGCATCATCCAAAAGCGACGCCGTTAAGCCAATAAAGTTCATGCCATTGTGAATAGCGTAATTACTCAACGATTTAATTCGATCCAAAGCCGACCAATCTGCTTCTTCCAGGTCTTTCGATATGAACATGAAGGTATAGGTATCATCATACAGGAAAAAGTCCTTAATATCTTCCCCATCCTGTGTTTCAATTGTGAAATTATGAATAGGCGGCTCATAACCTTTTTGGACCAGCTCGGTATCCATCGATACAAACTTCCAGGTTAAGGTATCCTGCCAGGGATAATTTTGCTCTGTAAACTCTTTTTTCTTTCCAGTTTTCAGGTTTTCATAGACAAAAACATTGGCATACTTATCTTGTGGTGCATCAGCCGGCATCATCATCCCTTCCGGAATGTTTGTGCCTATTTTATAGGGTCTGAAATCGATGATCGGCAAATGGTTGTAGGAATAATCAATCAAATAAGCGAACACCAACACGGTTGTACCTGCCATAATAGTGGCAATTAGCGGAAACTTCGTTGGACGGTATTTTTTCCCGTAAACAACAATAATAATTGCAAAAGCTGAGAAGAGAATATTCTTGTAGAAAGTTTGCCAGTTAGTCAGGGTCAAAGCATCGCCGAAACAACCACAGTCGGTTACCGGATTGCTGGTTGCAACAACAAGCGTAACAACCGTAAAAAAGGCCATAAACAGCAATGCAAACCAACTGAAAAACTTATTGAGCACATTTGTTACCAAGGCTATACCGGTAACAAATTCGGCAAGCGACAACAAAATTCCCAACGGTAGAGCCAAACCCACAAAAGCCTCCATATTCCAGGCCTGGAAATAGTCGGTAAACTTGTAGGCTGAGCCCAGCGGATCAATCCCTTTTACAAATCCGGAGAATATAAAAACCAGTCCCAGTAAGATGCGACAAAGGTGCCAAATGTATTTCATCAAGTATGTTGTTTTAGTTGTTTGCCATTACGAACCGTTGCCTTAGTCCGGAAATTCCAGCTTGATCATCGCAAATACCGCATAGTTAATCATATCGAGGTAATTTGCATCAATACCTTCCGAAATCAGGGTTTTACCGGCATTATCTTCGATTTGCTTGGTCCGCTTAATCTTCATCAAAATTAAATCGGTAATTGAGCTAATTCGCATAAAACGCCAAGCCTCATCGTAATCATGATTTTTATTCAACATCAAATCGAGCGCTTTGTTGAAATAAAGGCGGTAAAGATCCAGCGTTTCCTCATGGCTCAGATCATCGGTTTCAGCAATTCCCTTTTCCAGCTGAATTAAGGCCATGATGCAGTAATTAATAATCCCGATGTATTCCGAGCGACTGTCTTCATCAACTTTCATCGTGCCTTTCATCTCAATACTTCGGATACGCTGAGCTTTAATGAAGATTTGATCAGTCAGTGAGCTGGGACGTAAAATGCGCCATGCTGTACCGTAATCCTGCATTTTCTTGGTAAAGATGTCCTCGCAAATCGCAATGACATGTTTGTATTCCTGAATTGTTTTTTCCATTTTGAAATTAATACAACAAAGTTTTTTTGATAATCTATCTTTCGAAGGTAAGCTGGTCAAAGTTCCAATTACAACTCGAAACCAGCGTAAAACTTCCTTTTTGCAGGGCTTTTCAAGCCCTATTCAGCCATAAAAATAGGAATTAAATGCGTAATTTGACGGCATATTTTTACATTTGTAAGATACATTGTATAACTTCTCAAATCGTTAGGATTTATGTTGATAACAGGTTCGGCCAGTAAATTTTTCAAACGTAAAAGTTCCATTAGTCTGAATGGCAAACTATTGGATTTAACCAGCCCCATCGTCATGGGGATTTTAAATGTAAGCCCCGACTCGTTTTTCGATGGTGGCAAATATAACAGTGTTGATGCTGCTGTTGCCCGAGCCGAACAAATGATCGCAGATGGTGCCGATATCATCGACATTGGTGCAGTATCAACCCGTCCCGGAGCCGAAAATGTATCAACTAAGGAAGAATTGACCCGCTTGTTACCGGTTATCACGGAGGTGCGGAAACGATTCCCGGAAATTCCCTTATCCATCGATACTTATCGTTCATGGGTGGCCCTGCGCATTATTGACGAAGTTGGCGAATGTATTGTGAACGACATTTCCGGTGGCACATTCGACGAACACATGTACGATACCATCGCGAAACTCGGAGTTCCATACATTTTGATGCACATTCACGGAACACAAGCCGATATGCACGAAACGCCGGAATATGAAGATGTGATCAAAGACATTTCAAAATTCTTCTCCGATAAAGTTCGGAAACTAACTAAAGCCGGCGTCAAAGATGTCATCCTGGATCCGGGATTTGGCTTCGGGAAAAGTCTGGAGAATAACTATGATCTGCTAAACCGGCTGGATGCTTTTAAAGTCTTTCAGCTACCCGTTTTAGTTGGTGTAAGCCGGAAGTCAATGTTATACAAAACACTGGAAATTGATGCAGAAAACAGCTTACCGGCAACCATAGCTGCCAATACCATGGCCCTGCTTGGCGGAGCAGACATCTTGCGGGTTCACGATGTCAAAGAAGCCGTTCATGCAGTAAAGCTTTTCAATAAATTAAAAGAGACAGCCAAGTAGATGAACCTGTTTATCACCATCCGGTTTTTAGATATTCTCGACATTTTGTTGGTGGCTTATCTGCTTTATCAGCTCTATATGCTGATAAAAGGAACAGTTGCCTTTAATATCTTTATCGGATTGTTTGTTGTTTACCTGTTTTGGCTACTCATTCGGGCGCTCAACATGGAATTGCTTGACACCTTAATGGGACAATTCCTTGGCGTTGGTGTATTAGCCTTGATTGTCGTCTTTCAGCAGGAGATCCG
>NZ_JBZQJF010000262.1:0-2330 GCF_059905295.1 Mangrovibacterium sp. | reverse complement strand
CTCACGGTTTTGTTGACCACATTGGTTTACTCGGACGCGAACTTATGGAACACGGTGCTGAATTAGTTGGCCAGGTGGATACCGAAGGTTACGAATACGATGAATCGGAAGCGGTTATCGATGGTAAATTTATTGGTTTGCCATTGGATGAAGATTTCGAACCTGAAATGACCAATGAACGCGTGACAGCCTGGATCGAACTTATCCGCGAAGATTTTGGGTTTTAAAAGATTGAAGGACTGAAGAGTTGAAGGATTGAATGCATGAATGCGAAACCGCTTTAATGCTAAAATCCGGTACCAAGTATCAAGGTTCTACCCTGAACTTTGAACTCCGAACTTTGAACTGATTAAGTATGAGTAATTCTCCATTAGACAAGTCGCTTGTCGATGAAAACATAAAAAAACTGCGCATACCCGACATTGGGAAAGCCTCTATTCGCGAAATACTGGCCCTGGTTAACCTGGTTGAGGAAGCCAGTGGTTTCAAGTACGTCCGTATGGAAATGGGCGTGCCCGGTTTGCCACCTGCACAGGTTGGTGTTGAAGCTGAAAAAGCAGCGCTCGACAGGGGAGTGGCCGCCGTTTATCCAATGGTAGATGGTATTAAACCGTTGAAGGATGAAGCTTCAAGATTCATTAAGAACTTTTTGAATGTTGAAATTTCACCGGCAGCATGTATCCCAACAACCGGCTCGATGCAGGGTACTTATGTTGCTTTTATGGCTGCCGGTCATGTTGACAATAAAAAAGATACGCTGTTGTTTATCGATCCCGGATTTCCGGTACAGAAACAGCAGATGATGGTGCTTGGGCAGAAGTATGAAACGTTTGACGTTTTCAATTACCGAGGAGAAAAGCTGAAGGAAAAGCTGGAAACTTATTTGTCGAAAGGGAATATCCATTCAATTGTTTATTCCAATCCTAATAATCCGGCCTGGATCTGTTTTAACGATGAAGAACTAAAGATCATTGGCGAATTGGCTACCCAATACGATGTGATCGTGATGGAAGATCTGGCCTACTTTGGAATGGATTTCCGTCAGGATTTATCTAAACCAGGACAGCCGCCTTACCAGCCAAGTGTGGCCAATTATACCGATAATTATATTCTGTTTGTTTCAAGTTCGAAAATATTCTCTTATGCCGGTCAGCGCATTGGCATAATGGCCATTTCGGATACTTTGTTTCACCGCGATTATCCCGATCTGCAGGAACGTTTTAAAGGCACCACTTTCGGAGCCATCGTTACGCTGCGACTGTTGTATTCCCTGTCTTCAGGAACCAGCCACTCTGCACAATGGGCTCTTGCCGGCATGCTGAAAGCGGTTAACGACGGCGAGTATAATTTTGTTGACGGAGTGAAGGAATATGGTGAACGTGCTCACGAAATGAAAGCACTGTTCCTTGAAAACGGTTTTAAACTGGTTTATCAGAATGACCTGGATGTTCCTATTGCCGACGGATTTTATTTTACAATCGGTTATCCGGGAATGACAGGAAATGAACTGGTTGCCAATTTGCTTTATTACGGTGTGAGTGCCATTGCACTCGATAACACCGGCAGCGAAGAAGAGGGGATCAGGGCTTGCGTATCGTTTGTAAAAAAGGAGCAGTTTCCGGCATTGAGCGAACGACTTCGCTTGTTTAACGAACACTTTTCAAAAAAGTAAACCAATTTAAATTGTCACTTGCTGATTGAAGGCAGCGTAGCTATAAAACAGAAAGATGGATAAGAATAAGATCATTTCCAGATTTGAACACACCCTTGAGCTGATCAAGACCTTCAACCTGAAAAACGAACCGGTTATTATTCCCAAAGGAGAACTGTTTATCGATTACGGTGAGAAGAATCGCAAGATTGGTATTCTTCTGGATGGTCTCTTGTATGCCTCTTATTTGTCGGATAGTGGAACAGAATGGGTTTCGCGTTTTTTCTTTCCACCCAATAATTTTATTGTAAGCAATCACCGTGGATTTGTGCTCGGGAAAGATTCAACTGAAGCCATTCGAGCCTATGAAGATTCGCATCTGATCATTATTGAGAAAGAAGAATTTAAAGACTTGCTCGACAATAACCATAAATTTGAACGCACGGTACGCATCCTGGCAGAGGAGAGTTACATACAGGCAATGGACCGAATACATTCCTTTCAATCGCTGAACGCTGAGCAGCGTATCCGCAAGTTTTTTGGTGATTATCCCGACCTGGCGCAAAAACTCCAACGTCAGCATATCGCTTCTTACCTCGGAATTCATCGCAACATCTTAACCCGAATACTTTATAAATTATAGCTGCGAGCTGTGCGCCACGAGCTTTGAGCTTGTTTG
>NZ_JBZQJF010000261.1:0-37164 GCF_059905295.1 Mangrovibacterium sp. | reverse complement strand
TAGAAGGTTGCGGGTCACTCAATCGTTAATCGTTAATCAATAATCGGCAATCGTTAATCAATCCCTCTGCGTCTCCTCTGTGTTCTCTGCGGTTAAACATTGGCGCGTTTCCCGGCATCGTGATATTCGGAGGCGGGGGTTTTTTCTATTGATGTTGAAGCCCGATGGGCTAGGGATTTTGCGGCTCTTTCTATCCTTCATTCCATCTATCCTTCAATCCATCTAGCTGTCCTTGGAAGCAGGAGGAACGACTATGTGGCATTCCCCTGCTAACCGCAGACATGTAATATTGCTTAGTACGCGTCGTTACGAACCATTTTCTTCGAATCGTAAGGCGCAGGATCGCCGCCCAGGTATTTGTGGAACCACTCCAGGTGGGCATTATAATACAAGGGCATCGACTTCACGGTATTTGGCCAGTGTCCGTCGTTCTTAAGAATAATCAGGCGCGACGGAATATTGAGCGTTTGCAGCGTGGTGTAATACTGAATGCTCTGGGTGTAGGGTACACGGAAGTCGCGTTGTCCGGTGATGACCAAGGTTGGAGTCGAGAAATTCTTCGCATAGAATGATGGTGAAAACTTCGCATACAGATCCGAGTTCCAGGGCTGTCCTTCCAGTTCGAAAGTCGGGAACCAAACTTCCTCGGTTGCTCCCCACATCGAGCGCAGGTCGTAAACACCCATCATCGAAGCCAGGCATTTAAACCGTTTGGTGTGCCCTTGGAACCAATCCATCATATACCCGCCATACGACCAGCCCATGGCACCCATTCGGGTTGAATCGACGTAACTTAGTTGAGCAAGTTGGTCGGTCACTTTCATCAGGTCTTGAAAGACCTTTCCACCCCAGTCGCCGGAGATTGCGCGGGTAAATGCCTGGCCGTAGCCGGTTGATCCGTGTGGGTTGGGGAAAGCAACAATGTAGCCTGAGCCTGGGTAAACCTGCCAGTCGCCGCGGAACGAATCCATCCACTGCGATTGCGGACCACCATGAACATTCAGCACCAACGGATATTTCTTCGACGGATCGAAGTTGTGCGGTTTCACAAGGAAGTACTCAACGGAGTCACCGGCAGCTCCTTTTACCCACATGGCTTTAGCAGGACGAATGTCAACTTGTTCTGCTAACTCGGTATTTAACGATGTTAGTTGCTTCTCCTGTTTGTTTTTTAGGTTCATCCGGAAAATTTCGTACGGCTGTCCCACCGTGCTCGAACGGTAGTAAACATGGCCTTGTTGATCCAGGGTAAAACTAAGTAGAGATCGGGGACCGGAAACCGCTTCTATTTTTTGTTTCTTCAGGTCGATATGGAAGAGTGGCTCATATCCTTTTTCCGATGAGTTGAAGTAAATCGAGCGTGAATCGTCTGCCCAGGCAAAATCGTTGATCCAGTTATTCCAATCACCGCTGATGATTTTCTTTTCACCGGTTTCGCGGTTGTACAGGGCCAGCTTAAACAAAGCCGACTCATAACCCGGAATCAACTGGGTACGGTAAGCAATGTATTTTCCGTCGGGTGAATACTCGGGGCTTCCGTCCCAGGCTTCATTGTCGTCGGTGAGGTTTTGGGCTTTCCCACCGGTTACGGGTACGATAAACAAATCGGCATTGGTGGTTGCTTCGTGGTGATGATCGTGGTTGGAAACATAGCAAAGCTCTTTGCTGTCGGGTGAAAAGTTGTAGCCTACACCGCCACCCAGCATGAAAACGGGTGAGACGTTATTTCCCGGAGTCAGATCCTTGTAGCTTTGATCCTCAAGGTTAAACAGCAGGATGTGCATACATTTCTCAGTGGTGTATTCAGTCCAGTGACGAAATAACAAGCTATCAGCCAATACCGCCTGAACAGGTCCGTTGGCCATCAGGGAGTCGGCGCGGGCATTGGCTTCACTGTCGGCTCCGTATTCGGGAAACACTTCGGCCGAGAAAGCGATTAATTTGCCATCGGGCGAGAGTACCGGGGCTTGTACGCCCATCGAAAAGTCGGTTATCTGTGTTGTTACTTTCGTGTCGAATGAGTAGGCAAACACCTGTGGCGCACCATCATTAGACGACAGGAAATAGAGGATTTTCCCGGATGGATCCCAAAAGGGGCTGGAGCTTTTGCCATTATCGGTGATCTGAATTTGATTGTCACCATCAGTCGACATCAGGAAGATGTCGGTGTAGGACTTACCGGCTTTGAAGTCGGAACGGCTAACCGAATAGGCCAGTTGGTTGCCGTCGGGCGAGATGACCGGGCCTCCGGGCATTTTCAGTTTGTAAAGGTCATCGATGCTAAAAGCTCGTTTTTCGCTAAATGCATTCACATAAACCAGGGCGGTTAATAGAATGGATAGAAGTAAATGCTTCATGTTAACAGTTTAAAGGATTAATTTGCTGTGGACAGCTAAAAAGTATCAGTTAAAGTTAACAAAAGCCGGTTTTTTCGGTTCACAATGTTTGTTAAAGCTTTTCAGGCAATGGCAATCTAAAGGTCGAAAACGGGGATGCAGTCGCAACCTTTTAGTTCCCCTTTTTCAAACTTCTCGATCATTTCGCCGGCAATGCTGGTATTATTCGGAACATTGGGAAGTTGTCCCCGGGAGAACCAGCCTGCCTCGACAATCTCTTTGTTATCGATGACGATGGGTTGCCGGTCATCGGCTTCAGCAATAAAACCAACCATCAGTGATCCGGACATGGGCCAGGGTTGACTTTTGTAATAGTGCAATTTGGTGATTTCCAATCCAACTTCTTCCATGATTTCGCGCCGAACAGCTTGCTCCAGCGTCTCACCAACGTCTACATAACCGGCAATTAAAGCGAAACGATTGTTTGTGAAGCTGGCATTTCGGGCCAGCAGGATTTTATCGTCGCACAGAATTGCAGTAATCACTGCCGGCGATATTTTAGGGAAAACCATGTTTTTACAGGAAGGGCACACGATAGCACGTTCGTCGCTTTTATGCTGCATGGGCGATCCGCATTTTCCACAGAACTTGTTCTGCTTATACCAGTTCATCAGTTGAAAGGCCGCAAGCGATGTCCAAGCAAGCTCGGGCTGATCCAGCGCCCGCATGAAGTTCATATCTTTAAAGTCAAAATCGGCCGAATTTGTCTCAGGCTTTTCTGCAATCAAAAAGCAAGAAGCTTCGTTGAGCGAAAATAAGAAGGTCGCTGATTGAGTCGATAGGGAAGGGAAATCCTTCCTCTTCGGAATCAGAAACTGCTCACCGACGGTCTTTACCAGCAGTTGATTATTTTCAAAGTAAAACAGCCAATCAGAGTCAGCAACAAGCTGGTTGGCTTTATATTGGTTGTCGAACTGATGTGGAAAGATGTCCTGGATCATAGTATTGAAATGACTTTGATTTGACGATAAGAATTCCAAAATTAGTCAACACGAACCCTCGTTGTTATTCACAAAGCAGGATTGAGCAGCTATTTAAACAAGACTTCAGAAACGGCTGTTATTTCCCTCGTGTGATTGACTTGGTAACAATAAAGCAACCTACGGCTGAATAATGGTGATGGCCGATTGTTTCGTTCGCCTATTACTATCTTTGTGTTTTGGAAAATTAGGATATGAGCAGAGGAAAAATTGTCGATATGACACAGGGGCCGATAACGGCACAGATTGTCAATTATATTGTACCGCTGATTATCGGTAATTTATGCATCCTGACTTATAACATCGCCGATTCCATCATCGTTGGTCGCTTTGTAGGCACCGATGCCTTAGCGGCCTTAGGTGCAGCCAGCCCAATCATGAATATCATGCTTTTTCTGATGGTTGGCATTTGCCTGGGGATGTCTATCCTGATGGGGCATTTCTTTGGCTCAGGTGATATTCCCAAACTGAAACGCGAGATTTCCACTTCGATGATTGCAGGAGGGGCTTTTACACTCTTTATTGTGATCATGGGTTTGCTCTTTTCACGTGACATTTTGTGGTTGATGCGTACCCCGGCCAATATTCTTGGTGATGCAACAAGCTACCTGCAGATCATTTTCGGAGGGCTGGCCTTTTCATTTATCTACAACATCTACGCTTCTACTTTGCGAAGCATGGGGAACTCCAGTGCCTCGCTTTATTTTCTGATTATTTCGGCCGTCTTGAATATTCTGATGGATATTCTTTTGGTGGCTGTCTGGAAATTCGGAATTCGGGGAGCTGCTGTGGCAACTGTAATTGCAGAGTTGTTGTCGGCTGTTTTTTGTATGGTGTATGTGCATCAGAGATTCCCGATTCTGAAGTTTGCCCGTCACGAGTTTGTCTTCGACTGGAGCCTGTTCCGGCAAACAGTTAGCTTTAGTGCAACGGCTGCTATGCAACAAATTACCTTGCAAATTGGGAAGTTTCTCATCCAGGGGGCGGTCAACCCGTTGGGCGTATATACGATCGGGGCCTTTAATGCGGTCACCCGCATCGACGATCTGATCATGGTGGTGCAGCAAAATATCGGTCATGGAACAACCGGCTTTATGGCGCAAAATCATGGTGCAGGGAAAGTCGACCGCATGCGAAAGGGGTTTCTTGTTGGTTTGAAACTCGTCCTGGCCTACACGGCGGTGCTCATGGTTCCGGTGTTCATTTTTGCGCCCCAGCTCGTTGGTGCATTCGTGAGCGATAAAGATCCTCAATTTATTAGCGAGGGGGTTGACTATCTTCGGATTATGGCTTTTCTTTATTTGTTGCCGGGGATTACCAACCTGATACAGGGTTATTTTCGTGGAATCGGCAGGTTGAAGGTCACCTTGGGAGCTACCTTTTCCCAAATGGTTGGTCGGGTTGTGGCGGCTTATGCACTGGCCCAGTTCCTGGGCATGAAAGGTTTCGCTTTGGCTTGTCTGGCCGGATGGATTTGTATGCTGACTTATGAATTACCGATCTTCCGCAAGTCGTGGCTGAAGATAACGGCTCTGGCCAGGTAGGCACATTAGCCTTGCGATTTTCGGATGTCTTTCTTCTTTTTATCTTTGAGGCAACCTAAATCATTATTCCGTGAAGTATACTTATTTATTTGTGGTTCTGGCTTTGCTGGCTTCAGCCTGCAGTCGGCCCGAAAGAACCAGTGTATCGTTAGTGCCGTATCCGGCACAGTTAGAAACAGTCCGCGGGCAGTTTGAATTACAGCCGGGGACACAACTTGTTGTTAATGACAACGGGAAGTTTGGAGGCGAAGTTGATCAGTTGCAACAGCTGATGCAGAAAGCTTTGGGACAGGTACTTTCAACTGAAAAAGGAGACAACAGGATCGAAGTATTGCAGTCGGATACCTTTGCTGTTCCCGAATCCTACGCCATCAATATCACATCGAAAAAGATTTCATTGGCAGCAGGCGACGGGGCAGGGATCTTTTATGCGATAGAAACCCTTCGGCAATTGTTGCCTCCGTCCATTGAGAAAGGAGAATCACCAGGAACTTACCAATTGCCGGACCTACGTATTTACGACAAGCCACGGTTTGGCTGGCGGGGAATGCATCTGGATGTATCGCGCCACTTCTTCTCCATCGATTACCTCAAGCGTTATGTCGATCGGTTGGCCTTGTATAAGTTGAATAAACTTCACCTGCACCTGACTGATGACCAGGGCTGGCGGATTGAAATCAAGAAATATCCGCAGTTGACAGAGCAGGGGGCCTGGCGAACGTTCAATGCTCAGGATTCGGTTTGTATTAAAAAGTCCAAAGAGGACAGTATTTATGCTCTCGATCCGCAGCATATTCAAATGCGGGATGGTGTTCCTTATTACGGTGGTTATTACACGCAGGACCAGTTGCGCGACCTGGTCAAGTATGCACAGAACCGACACGTGGAGATTATCCCCGAGATAGACATGCCGGGGCATATGATGGCTGCCATTAATATTTTTCCGAAACTGTCAACAACAGGTAAGTCAGCCTGGGGGAAGGTGTTTTCCACACCGCTAAACCCGGTGAGCGAGGATACTTATACGTTTGTTGAGAATGTTCTGAATGAGGTCGTCGATATCTTCCCTTCAAAATACATCCATATTGGTGCCGACGAAGTAGAGAAACATAGTTGGGAGGAGTCGAAGGCTTGTCACCGGTTCATGAAAAAGCATGGCATCAGCGACTTAAATCATCTGCAGGGCTATTTTGTCAATCGTGTGGCGAAGTTCCTGCAAGCCAAAGGCAAAGAAGTGGTTGTTTGGGACGATGCGCTGGAAGGTGGAATCGACTCGTCGCTGCATGTGATGTACTGGCGGAATTGGGTCGCCGGTGTTCCCGAGAAAGTGGTGAATAACGGCAACGATTTGATTTTGACTCCCGGAGATCCCTTGTATTTCTCCCGGCCTGACACGCGACTGTTTAGCGTTTACAATATGAAGTTGTATGGTTCAAAGTTCCCGATGGATAAAGTTGATCAGATCAAAGGCCTTCAGGCTTGCGTTTGGTCTGAAACGGTCCCTTCGGAGCAAGTTGCCGATCAGTTGATTTTTCCCCGTGCACTGGCTTTGGCTGAGCGTGCCTGGACGGACAGCAGTCGGTTGAATTGGGATTCCTTCAAACTACGCGTTAAAGAACAGTTGAAACGGTTGGATCAGCTGGGCGTGAACTACTATTATAAGCCAACCTCCGAGTTGCTGCCGTTTATGGATGTGGATACCCTTCAGCACCGGATAGGGATAACCTTCGAAAGTGAAATCAGTCAACCAACTATTTACTACACCACTGACGGATCGCAGCCAACAACAAATTCGAATTTGTATCACGGCCAGTTCTTTGTAACCGGAAGTGCATCAATTTGTGCAGCCGTGTTTAAGGATGGAAAACTCACGGAGCCCGTATTGCATAAACAGGTGGACTACCATAAAGCGATTGGAAAGCCGGTGAGCTACCAGACTCCCTGGAACCCGGCTTACCCGGCAGGCGATGCCGGCGCCTTAACCGATGGGCTTCGTGGCGGTGACAGCTACAACGATGGTATGTGGCAGGGCTTTACCAACGATCTGGATGTGACCGTTGATCTTGGCAAAGTGGAGACATTAAGCTCGTTCTCGGCTACATTTATGCAGATTACTGGTCCGGGCGTGTTTATGCCCGATTATGTTGAGGTTGCTGTTTCGGAAGACGGGCAGAAATACAAAAAGGTTTTGCACCTTGGCAATGACATCTCACCGGAAGAGAAAAAGTTGGTGTTTAAAAACTTTTCAGGCACCTTGCAGGGTGAAAAGGCTCGCTATGTGAGAGTCTTTGCGCGCAACGGGAAAAAGGCCTTCCTGTTTGTCGACGAGTTGGTGATTAACTAAGCAAGTCCGATCATATTTTGAAGAGGGAGGACCCGTCGGAGTATGGCGGATCCTTCCTCTTTCATTGTATGCCGCTTGATCGTTGTTTTTGGGGGTTGAGCTATTGCATTAGGTGTAGCAACTAAAAGGTATTTTACAGAATAAATCCTAACTTTAGAGCTGTTGACTAACTTGTTTCACCCTCAAACCCAAAATAGATGAAATTTTCAAAAGCCTTCAAGCTGCTCGCTGCTCTTGCCGTTTGTGTAGCTATTAGCACTTCGTGTACAACCGAACAATCATCCGTTTATCAAACTTACCCGGCTAATGGCGGAGTGGAAATTAGCCCCGATACGCATTTGAAGATTACTTTTAAAAGTGTTCCTGAAGTTGGTACGACTGGGATGATCCGCGTTTACGACTGGGAGACTGATGCTTTGGTTGATTCGCTGGATCTGAGTATTCCTCCCGGTCCTACTGAACCGTGGAAAAACCCGGAAGCTGATTACACAGCGGTTCCCTACGATTACAAATCGGGAAATTTCACCAATGCCAATACAAAGCCCGGAACACCTTCGGGGACAGCTATGCCGACGCCTGATAATTACCAGTTGACGATCATCGGCGGCTTTACCGACGGCTTTCATTTTTATCCCATTATCGTGCACGACTCAACAGCTACGATCTACCTGCATCATAACCTGCTTCAGTACAACAAGCGCTATTATGTGTTGATGGATAGCACGGTGATCCGCACTTCGGATCAGGAATTCAAAGGAGTCTATGCTAAGTCGGGTTGGAATTTCACAACGCGTGAACAGAAACCGGATCTTTCGGCGAAGCGGTTGGTCGTGGATGATCAGGGGAAGGGTGATTTTAATACACTGCAGGGGGCTTTGGATTATATTCCTGATCATAGTGCGGACACCATCACCATCTTCCTGAAAAATGGTTTGTATGAAGAGCTGATCTATTTTCGCAATAAATCGAACCTGATTATTCAGGGAGAAAGTCGCGATCGTGTGATTGTACAATATGCCAACAGTGAAGTTTTCAACCCGCATCCGTGGAATGTGAAGACCAACGAGTGGCCGGGGACTTTCCCGTCGCGCAGGGCTGCTTTTACAATCGACAATTGCTCCAATATTCAGCTGATGGATCTGACAGTGAAGACGCTTTTGGAGGGACAGGCTGAAGGTTTGCTGATCAACGGAGATCGAATTCAGGTTCGCAATGTATTTCTTGTTGGTTCTGGTGATGCTCTGCAAACCAACGGTCCGGCTTATTTCGAGAATGTAACGATTGATGGCGGTGGCGACATGGTTCTGGGGCGTGGCCCGGCATTCTTTAAAGATTGCGAATTCTACTCACCCGGTCCCTTTATGTGGATCCGGAATACCAAGGCCAACCATGGCAATGTGTTTGTTAATTGTCGTTTCCATGGAACTCGTGAAGGCGGAAGTGTTTTTGCCCGTGCTCCGACCAACCAGGGGAAATACGGCTATCCATATGCTGAAGCGGTTTTGATTAATTGTGCCATCGGAAATATAAGCCCCGAAGGATGGGGACCGGTTGGGGAAGATACCAAAGATCTGCACTACTGGGAGTTCAACAGCATAAATATTGCAGATGGTACGCCTGCTGATGTCTCTCAACGCGCTGCTTACTCGAAACAGTTAAGCTTACCGAAAGATAAAGCGCTGCTTACTGATTACTCGAACCCATCCTATATTCTGGGTGGCTGGAGTCCGGTTTCGATGAATTAAGATGGAATGGAGTCCCTAGTTGTTTTGGATGTATTCGGAGGGACGCATGCCTGTGTAGCGCATAAAAATATTGCTAAACGACGAAGGACTTTCATAGCCAACAAGCAAGGAAACGGTTTCAATGCTGAGACTTTTCTCAGCTAGTAACTCCATTGCTTTTACAAGCCTGATCGATTGAAGGTATTCGGTAAAGTTGATATCTTCTTTTTGGAATAATCGGCTGAGTGAGCGCGGGCTAAAGCCAAATTTGTCTGCGAGGCCATTCAGCGTAATCTTTTCTTCCAGGTGATCGCGCATGTAATCCATGACCGTTGTTAACCGTTTATTTCCGGCTTGCACAAATCCCAGCATGGGTGGTTTGCGTCTGAGGCTTAGATCGGGAAGGATAGCTTTGAAAGCCTGCAGAAATTCGAAACGTCCGTATTGAGACTCATCGATGTGCCCGTTCCACTGTATGGCATAGTGGATCATCTCATGAAGCAACTTATTGACGGCATGGACTCCCATGTTATTATAAAAGTCACCGGAAGACTGTTCACGATCAAAGTAGATGGTAAACATGATGATCTGCGTGTTGTTAGTCCAAACCCGGTGCTCGGTATGGCGGGGAATCCAAATGAAATGTTCTACCGGAAGGAATAGCCGGTTAGTTCGGGTTTCAACATGCAGTGTTCCTTTTTGTGCATATACAAACTGATCTTTGTTGTGCTGGTGAAAAGGTGTGTCGATTTCTGATTGCTCTGAAGTAGAACAATATGCGCCGGACTGAAAGGACTCTACTGCGGGTAATACATCTTCGTAATTGGAATGCATAGGTGGCTGTTTTTAACCAGATCATGACAAAGATAGCGAAAGTGGCGCATTTGAACAGATAGTTGGCCGATTTGGTTAAAAGGTTAACGAGGAGAGGCTTTACCTTTGTGGTGAATATTTAAAGAGGAATTGAGTATGAAGGATTTTTTAGGATCACACTTTATTTACACCTATGAAAATGGTTGGGAGTATGAGTTTTACATCAAAAATGTAAACACGGTCGATTATCGTATTCATAGCGGTATGGTTGCCGGACGTTGGGTACGCGACCAGCATGCAGACATTGTAAAGCTGGCAGAAGGTGTTTATAAAGTTACCTGGACCGAACCAACCGGCACTGATGTCGCCCTTAATTTTATGCCTGATCAAAAACGAATTCATGGTGTGATCTTTTTCCCGAAGTGGGTTCACGAGCATCCGGAAATCACTGTTTGCTTTCAAAATGATCATATCGCATTGATGGAAGAAAGCCGTGAGAAGTATGAAACTTATCCGAAGTATGTCGTACCGGAATTCGCAGATATTACCTATGAAAAGAATGAAGGAATTAACAACGAAAAAGTTATTTCCGAAGCACCTTATGACGGCATGACAAATGATATTCGCTCCGGTAAATTGTCGTTTAGCAAATAACAGTAAACCAACTAGATAAATCAGGTGATTGCGGTTATTGTTTGGAGCAATAACCATCGTGACTCATTGAGCTTCTGCCCTAATATTGTTTGGGGCGGGCTTGATGAGTTTTTTAATGAATGATAACACAAAACCAATCGATGAAAAAAAATAATCTCCTACTTAGACTGATAACCTTTCTTATTGGTCTTTTTATAATGGCTTTCGGTGTTGCCTTGTCGGTGAAAGCCAATTTGGGTGTGTCACCTATTTCCTGTATCCCCTATATCTACAGTGTGCAATTCCCTTTAACTATGGGAACGACAACCATCATTTTTAATGCACTGCTCATTTTAGCTCAGATAGCCGTTCTTCAGAAGAACTATAGACCGATTCAGTTGATCCAGCTTCCCTTCGTTTTTATTTTTGGCTTCTTCATCGATTTTACACTTTATCTGACCTCCGGAATTCATGCAAACAACTATATAATGCAGGCAGTCTTGTGTCTGATCAGTTGCGTGGTTATGGGCTTTGGTGTTTTTCTGGAAGTGAAGGCAGGAATTACTTATCTGCCGGGGGAAGGACTGGCTTTGGCTATTGCAGAAACAATTAAAAAGGAGTTTGGTAAATGTAAAATAAGTGTCGATAGCGGGATGGTAATTATTGGTGCAATAAGTTCGCTTGTACTTTTGCATAGTCTGCAAGGTGTTCGTGAAGGGACTATTCTGGCAGCTCTTGCGGTAGGTTTTCTTGCTCGGGTGTTTAGTCGTGGATTGCCGGTGGTTGATGTTTGGCTTGGCAACACCACAGCTGCTGTTGCTGTCAATCCTGAGGAGACCGGATCCATTTCGGAGTCTCGTCTGGTTATTACGATCTCGCGTGAGTTCGGTAGTGGTGGACATGAAATTGGACAACAACTGGCCCAACGTTTGGGTATTGCTTTCTACGATAGGAAGTTAATTGAGATGACTGCTAAGCAAAGTGGTTTTACGCCGGAATATATCGAAGAACACGAACAAAAGCTGGCCAATAATTTGCTTTACGATTTATATGAACAGGAATATGCCTATGTGGATGAGAAGAAACCGCCTCTGGAAGCTTTGTTCCTGGTGCAAAGTAAAATCATTCGGGAAATTAGCAGGAAGGAGCCCTGTGTGATTGTTGGTCGGTGTGCCAATTTTATTCTGAAAGATCAACCGGGAGTTTTTAACGTTTTTATTCATGCCAGTAATGAGTTTCGCCAAAACCGGGCTGTGGAGGAATACGGGGTTGAAGGCACACTGGCGAATAAGGTATTGGAACGAATCGACAGGGAACGTTCGAATTATTGCTGGCACTATACCAATAAAGTTTGGAATGATGCAACCAGCTATCATTTAACCATCGACAGCTCTTTACTGGGTATAGATCGGGCAGTCGAGCTAATAGCCGATACCCTGGCAACATCGGATAAAAGAGTTCGGGCTTAGGAGAATTTGGAGATCCAGAGGTCGTTCCATTGAATTAACGATAGCTTCACTATTCGGCAGTAATCTGATAAAGCATAAGTCTTATTTTTGCCGAAATTTTCTACGATGGATCAGAATAAATTAAAGGGACATCTGGCAATGATAGCTGCCAACATCTCGTGGGGACTCATGGCTCCGCTATCGAAGATTGTCATGGGTGACCCATTGGTCAATCCTTGGATGCTGGTGTCATTCCGGGTGATTGGCGCAGCTGTGGCATTTTGGATCGCCTCTCTCTTTGTTAAGCGTGAACGTGTGCCTCTGGCCGATTTAAAACTGCTGGCATTGGCTGCCTTGCTTGGGATCATCATGAATCAAGGGGTGTTCATCTTTGGCGTTTCCCTGACCTCGCCCATTAATGCTTCCATTGTAACGACTACCTTGCCTATTGTTACCATGATTATTGCCGCCATGTACCTTAAAGAACCGATTACCTGGGTGAAATTTGCCGGTATTCTTGTTGGTGCTTCCGGCGCTCTCTTGTTAATATTGAGTAGTGCCACTGCCGGAGGTGCTGTAAACAGTCGTGAAAGCCTTATGGGCATCGGCCTTTGTTTGTTAGCTCAAGTCAGCTATGCCAGCTATTTTGTTTTGTTCAAAAACTCGATCAGCAAATATCACCCGATCACGCAAATGAAATGGATGTTTCTGTTTGCTTCCATCATTTATTTGCCGTTAAACCTTCCCCAGGTGGTTTCTACAGATTTCAGTGCCGTACCGATGAGCATTGTGGGCGACATAGCCTTTGTTGTTTTCGGTGCTACTTTCCTTTCTTACCTGATGATTCCGATTGGTCAAAAGTTCCTGCGACCTACTGTTGCAACCATGTATAACAACGTGCAGCCGGTGGTGGCTTCGTTTGCGGCGGTATTTTGGCAGCTCGATACCTTTGGCTGGAGAAAAGGGATGGCGATTGTTTTGGTGTTTGTCGGGGTTTACATTGTTACGAAGAGTAAGTCCAGAGGTGAATCAGCTATTCCTGCAGAGGAACCCAAATTGAAGCCACAGTTTGAGACTATCCGAAACCGTAAAAATTGATTTTGACGGATAGGCTCTTTATGCCGATAGCCTTGTACAAAAGGATTCCCCGGATTCGTTTTATTTTTATTCGTTGGAAATGGACGAGTTGGTAACCTTACATCTCACGAGCCTTGTCAGCACGAATTGCCAGGAAGGTGAATATGAGGGATAGCAGGCAGCTGGTAAAAATAACCAATGCGGTTGAGCTTAGAATATTGCCCAAGCCGACAAGTGGCGATACGATACTTCCGGACAGGAAAGGGAGAAATCCTAAGATTGCTGAGGCTGCACCACTGTTTCTTCGTTCCATATCGAGTGCCAGCGATGAGGTTGTTGGAAGGATGATTCCTAAAGCAACCATCTGGCAGAAAATGACCAGTTCAAAAAGGGCTAAGCCTCCATCAAAGAATAAAATCAACGAAAGTAAACTGCCTAAAACAAACAGGCTGATTCCGCCAATTGTCAATGATTTCTGAATCCGGAAGAAGGTAGCCACCCGGCTGCCCAGCATAATTCCAAATGAGTTGATGGCAAAACAAAGGCTGTAGCTGATTGGCCCCAGTTTGTAATGATCCTGAAAGATAAAGGGAGATGATGAGATGTAGCCGAACAGAAAACCCGTTGCCGTTGTTTGACTCAGCACATAGAGCATAAACTGTTTGTTTCTTAGTATTGGACCAAAATTACGAAAGGTGGCAAGAATATTTCCTTTGGCCCGTTTCTCTGGGACTAGGGATTCCTTCAGATACAAGTTGGAGATGAACAGGATGAATCCCAGGATTAGTAAGACGATGAAAATACCTTGCCAGTTGGTAAACTTGATCGTGATTCCGCCAAAAACAGGAGCCGCTATTGGCCCAAGGCCGTTAACCACCATCAACATGGAGAAAAAATTGGTCAAGTCTTTTCCTTTGTAAAGGTCGGCTGCTACCGATTTGGAGACAACCACGCCTCCGGATCCGGCTATTCCCTGGATGAAACGGAAAACAATAAAGAGTTCGATTGTTGGAGAAACAATACAGGCCATGGTTGAAATCATAAACAATCCAAGAGATCCTAGAATTGCGGGTTTCCTCCCATATTTATCACTCAGCGGACCGACAAACAGTTGTCCTAACCCTAAGCCGAGCATACTCGAGGTTAAGCTTAACTGAACCATTGAGGCGGAGGTTTTGAAATAATCGGTAATTGATGGGAATCCTGGAAGGTAGAAGTCGGTAACAAAGGGACCGAAAGCCGATAGCATGCCCATTATTACCAACAGGTAAGCTCTGGAGTTTTTCTGATGATACATTGAATTGTTTTCTCTTATCCTTCAAAATTAAACAGAACAACGAGGTCTTTTTTTCTTGAGAACGATAATTTTCTGAAAGTACAAAAGAGGTAATATTTACTTCAGATTTGTCATTTTTTATTCATTTTAATACCTGGTTAAAGGCCTCGAATAATGAATGGAAAAGATTCTTCGATCTGTTAACTTTTCAGAATGAATACGGACTTGGCTTATTTTAGCCTGTAAAAAGTCGTCGGATTTTGATATATTGAGAACGCACTATACGAAAAGCATAAGTTCTTTTCCATTTTCAAATCGATTCAATAACTGAATCACAATTAATTTGCATTGTTATGGATCTTACGTATCTCGATCATCTTGAGCCCTTTCTGGAACAAATTCAGCCGATGGAGCTGAAGCCTACCGGTGCTGTTCCATCATACAAGCGGGATGAAACGATTAAAGCACTTATTTTTGATATTTACGGAACACTCATTATTTCTGCTTCAGGCGATATTATGCAGGCCGGTTACGATGCCTCGATGTTTAAACGTGCGTTGGATGCTTCCGGCTTTGAAACACTTGTTCCGGACGACGAGTTAATGGGAATCCATCAATTGTTTGAAGAAGAAGTTACCAACGGAAAAGCTGAGGCGAAAGACGCAGGAACCCCTTTCCCCGAACTCAATATTGTTGAAATTTGGCGAAAAACGCTTACACGGGCTGAAGAGCAAGGGATTATAAAAGGAATGGATAAAGCCGATTTACGCTTGTTCACCTTCATTTTTGAGTTAAGCAGTAACCAGGTTTGGCCAATGCCGAAAATGAAGGAAGCTATTGATGGATTAAGGGCGAAAGGCTATCCGCTGGGCATTGTTTCCAATGCTCAGTTCTATACTCCGGTAATGATGAATTACTTCTTTTCCGGAAAGATCCATGGCGAAGAGTTTTTGGATGGATTCGAAAAGGATCTTTCAATTTTTAGCTATAAAATGTTGAAAGGGAAACCGGATCCGGCTGTTTATGAAGCTCTGGTTGAGCCGCTGGCTAAGCGTGGTCTGAAACCACAGGATGTATTGTACGTAGGGAATGACATGTTGAAAGATATGTATGCCTCTCAGCAGATTGGATTTAAGACCTGTTTTTATGCCGGCGACATGCGTGCTTACCGGTTGCGGAAGGATCACCCGGAGGCTTCGAAAACCAAGCCTGATTATGTGATTACCGAGCTGCAACAGTTACTTGAAATTGTATAAACATTAACCTAATAAAGAACCGAATATGGGCGATTTTCACCAAAACGGAAGTATTACCACCTTGCACAACCTAAATTATTCAACCCTGGAATATTTGGAGAAACGGCTGGTAAAATACTCCAAAAACCGAAAGATGGGCTTGATTATTCCGGCTTTGTATACCGAGTTGGAAAAGCCGGCTTTAAAGCACATTGTTGACACGCTGCAAGAAGTACCTTACCTGACAGAGATCACAATTGGGCTGGATCAGGCCAATAAGAAACAATTTCAACATGCCAAGCAATATTTTGCTGGGCTGGACACTGAAAAATGTCGGTGCCGTGTTTTGTGGAACGACGGACCGAGGATGATGGAATTGCGCAAGTTATTCGAGGAAAAGAAAATCTTTATCGGTGATCCCGGGAAAGGGCGCAATGTTTGGCTGTGCTTTGGTTATATGATTGCATCGGGTCGCTCGGAGGCTGTTGCCCTGCACGATGCAGATGTAATAACCTACGACCGCGAAATGCTGGCCCGCTTGTTATATCCGGTTGCTGATCCGACTTTTAACTATAAATTTTGTAAGGGATTTTATTATCGTTCAGACGGTATAAAGCTGAATGGACGTGTTACTCGGTTAATGGTTACTCCACTTATTCGTTCACTGAAAAAGGTCTTCCCTGCAAACGATTATCTCGACTTTTTGGATCACTTCCGTTATATCTTGGCCGGTGAATTTTCAATGCGAGCGGATATTTTAAAGACGGTTCGTATTCCATCAGACTGGGGACTGGAAATCGGAATCCTCTCGGAAGTTCAAAGGAATAATGCCATCAACCGGATTTGTCAGGTTGAAATTGCCGATGCTTACGATCATAAACACCAGGATGAGTCGAACAGCGATCCTACAAAAGGTTTGTCGAAAATGAGTTTCGATATTGCCCGTAGCATTTTTGCTAAACTGGCTACGCAGGGATCGGTATTCAGCAAAGGTGTTGTGCGAACGGTTAAAGCAGTATACCTGCGTTTGGCACTCGACATGGTTGAGCAATATGCAGCCGACGCAGCTATCAATGGCCTAGGGATGGATCGCCACAAAGAGGAACAGTCGGTTGATATGTTTGCACAAAATATTTATCGTGCCGGAATCGATTTTCTCGATAATCCGGATTTGATTCCGTTCATTCCGTCGTGGAAAAGGGTCATTGATGCCATTCCTGATGTGTTGGAACGTTTCAATGACATTGTGGAAACTGACTATAACGAAGTTTAGACCTGACCAACGAAAACCAACAGCATAAACCAATTCTGAATCGAGCAATTAGTAATAAATAAACGGTAATCAGAAGATGGACATTCGTACGAAATCGAAAATCAGAAACCGGTTACACCGGATTTATAAGAAGACCCTCACAGAAGATTGGATCAACGACTTGTGTGAATTTATTGATGAGCGTAAAAACCAAACGCCACGTAAACGTCCGGGCTGGGATGAAAAACAGGTTTTCCTGATCACTTATGGGGATATGGTCCATGCCAAAGGAGAAGCGCCCTTGCAAACCTTGCGGCGTTTTGCCCTGGATAAGCTGAAGGGGATGATCTCGACGATTCATATTCTTCCGTTCTTCCCGTATAGCTCCGACGATGGTTTTTCAGTTATGGATTTTTATGCCGTTAATCCCGAGCTCGGTGATTGGGATGATGTTGAAAAGTTAGAGGAAGATTTTATCCTGATGGCCGATCTGGTAGCTAACCATGCTAGCAGTAAGGGTGTTTGGTTTAAGCAGTTTAAAGAAGGTCTGGAACCTGGGAAAGATTACTTCTTTGTGCCGCCAGTCGATTTTGATACGTCGAAGGTGATTCGTCCGCGAAGTACGCCTTTGCTGGCATCGGTTTCAACAGCCAATGGCCCCAAGGAGGTTTGGACAACTTTCAGTGCCGACCAGGTCGATTTGGACTATTCCAACCCGGAACTCTTGAAAGAGATGCTCAATGTCTTCCTTTTCTACATGGCCAAAGGCATTCGGGTTGTTCGGCTCGATGCAATTGCTTTTTTATGGAAAGCTTCGGGGACAGCGTGTATGCACGAACACGAAACGCATGAAATTGTTAGCCTTTTCCGTGACGTAATGGATTATTGCTATCCCGGAGCATTGTTACTGACTGAAACAAATGTACCGCACCGCGAAAATATTACCTATTTCGGGTTGGGCGACGAGGCTCACCTGATTTACCAGTTTGCTCTGCCGCCTTTGTTGTTACATGCTTTGCACACCGGGAATGGTTCTTATTTAACCAACTGGGCTAAAGAATTGAACGATCCGCGTCGTGGAACGACTTACCTTAATTTTACATCGTCGCACGATGGCATTGGTGTTCGTCCGCTGGAAGGAATTATGCCGGATGAGGAAAAACTGCCGATGATTGAAAAGCTCAAAGAGTTTGGTGCGCGGGTAACAACACGCCAGTTAGGCGATAAACATGTTCCCTATGAAATAAATGTGACTTATTTTGATGCGTTGAAAGGAACCAAAGATGGGGAGGACGAGTTCCAGGTAAAACGGTTCTTGTTGTCACAAACAATCATGTTATCGTTGCAAGGAGTTCCGGCCTTCTATTTTCTAAACCTGTTCGGAATCCCCAACGATTATGAAAATCTGGAGGATACGGGAATAAATCGTTCCATCAACCGACGCAAGTTTAGCCTGGAAGAGTTGAATGATTTATTGCACAACGAACCCCGACATGCTTCCATTTTAGCCGAGTTGAATAAGCGCACCGGTATCAGGCGTAATATGGAGGCTTTCTCACCCGAAACACAGCAGTTGGTCATCGATCTGGGAAATGAGTTCTTCTGTATTTTGCGGAAATCATTCCATATGGAAGAGTCTCTTGTTTGTTTGTATAACCTAACCAGTAAAAAACAAACAGCGATATTGCCTGCCGGTCTTATGGAGTTTTGCCGCGACATGTTGACTTGGGAATTGGTAAACCCAGAGGCGATTGAGATGAAACCTTATCAGAGTTTGTGGTTGCGCACGCGTTTTATGTTTTAAATCGAATTGAGATGAAAGTATTGATAGCTCCTGATTCCTTTAAAGATTGTTTGGAAGCAGTCGATGTAGCTCGTTATTTAGGTGAAGGTATTCACCGCGTAATGCCGGATGCCGAACTTACTTCCATTCCGGTAGCCGATGGCGGTGAAGGCTTTGTGCAAACCATGCTCTCTGCAATGGGAGGCGAGAAAATCAGTTTGAAGGTTCTCGATCCGTTGATGCGGGAAGTTGATGCTTTCTACGGCATCCTCCCCGACGGAACTGCTGTGATTGAAATGGCTGCCGCTTCGGGAATTGAACATTTGAGCCGTGAAGAGCGAGATCCCCTGATCACGACAACAATCGGTACCGGACAGTTAATGTTAAATGCCATGGAGAGGGGCTGCCGAAAGATTATTATTGGTATTGGAGGTAGTGCAACCAACGATGGTGGAGTTGGCATGGCTACAGCCTTGGGGTATCGCTTTTTGGATAAAGAGGGTAAGGAAGTTCTGCAAGGTGGTGGATCGCTGAGTGAGATTGTCGAGATTGATTTCTCGAAGATTGATCCGTTGGTTGGCGATACAGCAGTTTGGGTGGCCTGCGATGTTAATAATCCCTTGACCGGTCCGCTAGGTGCTTCGGCTGTTTATGGCCCGCAAAAAGGTGCAACTCCCGAATTGGTTGAGCTGCTGGATGCCAACCTGGGGCATTTGGCTGCAGTCATCAAGAAATATTTAAACAGTGATGTCCTTGAGCTGCCCGGTGGTGGTGCTGCCGGAGGACTGGGAGCCGGATTGGTTGCTTTTGCCGGTGGACGGTTACAAGCTGGTTTCGATATAGTAAAAGAGCAAACCGGGCTTGAAGAGGCTGTTAAAAAAGCTGATATTGTATTGACAGGAGAAGGAAAAATGGATGGCCAGACCAAACAAGGGAAAACCCCGTGGGGCGTGGCTCAACTAGCTCTAAAGTATGGTAAGCCTTTAATTGCTTTTGCCGGCTTCTTAGGTGAAGGTTATCGAGAGCTGTATGATGAAGGTTTTACGTCAATTTTTGCCTTGCCTAATGGCCCTGCCAGCTTGGATGCTTGTATTGCCGATGCTCCTGAGCTATTAGCGGATTCAGCAGAACAGGTTTTTCGGGTATTGAAACTTTCCTGATAATAATTTTTAATAGCGCTTACGATAGCCTCTAGGTTATCAAGATCTGCTTTTGTTGAAAAAGATATTCTGCTTTTTTCGTTTTCCTGCTAAAAATGCAAGTTGAATCGAAGATTATTGAATATATAGTTTATTGCCAATGATTTTGTAACTCATTTTCTTATACAATTTATTAAGTTGGTTGTGCTTTGTGAATACTATTTCATGTGAGTTGGAAGCTATTTTATATCTGTAATTGATTAGAATACAGTTTTGAATTGGGTTTGAAGCGATATGTGTGATGTTGAATTTGTATAATGATTTTATCTTTAAATTACTTGTGTAGATCATAATTGGTTTTTACATTTATCGTTTACTAACCTAAATTGAATGCTGATGAAATTATTATGCACCTTTGTTACGTTTTGTATGCTCCTGTGCTTGGGGCAACATGTTTCAGCAAAATCACCTATTAAATTTGGAAAACCTGATTTGGAAGATCTGAAGATGACGGTTTACGATCTCGATTCAACAGCCGAAGCGGTTGTTTTATGTAGTTACGGTTATTTCGATGCAATACATTTCAAGTTTACTGCCACTTACAGGATTAAAATTTTGACAAAAAGCGGAACATCCTGGGGAACCAAAGTATTTAACTCTGTCGGCGACGATGTTAATATTCGTGGTATTACATTTAATATGGAGGGCGACGAAGTTGTTGAGTCGAAGTTGAAGAATGAATCAATAATGAAAAAGAAGCTGGTAAACTCCATGTATACCGTTAGCGTTGCCATGCCGAATGTAAAGGAAGGTTCTGTAATTGATTTGGAGGTTTCAAGTAGCGGATTGCCACGCGAATGGCGCTTTCAGGATCTGATTCCCGTTAAGTATTCTGAATTAACAATTGAGAGTTCTTCCTATATCGACTATCAAAGTAATTTCTTCGGATATATTCCTTTTGATGTTTCTTCTCCGGGGCATTGGGAAATTAGTAATATTCCGGCTTTCAAAAAGGAACCTTACATGGACTCCTATACAAACTATATTAATAAGGTGGAGTTTGACCTCAGGTCAGTACAAATTCCGGGAGTTTTGTATGAGGATTTCGCTTCCAGTTGGGGAGAGGTTTGCGAAACGCTGGATAAGAGTGACTATTTCGGTGGAGTTTTGGGCTCGGCCGGCTACCTGAAAGATATGGCCGAAGAAATTGAATCAACATGTTCCACTGATGCTGAAAAGATTAAGGCTGCATTCGATAAAATGAAAACGATTAAGTGGAATAATGAAAGTGATGTGGTTAGCTCAACAAGTTCGTTGGGAAGTGTTTATAAGGATAAGTTGGGTAATTCGGCAGATATTAACCTCATGCTGATAAATCTGTTGGGCCGGCTCGATATAAAAGCATATCCGATTGTGCTGAGTACGCGTGATAACGGTCAGCTTTCCTACATCAATCCTTCCTTGAATAAACTCAATTATATTGTTTGTGGAATTCCGGTAGAGGATAAAATTGAAATTCTTGATGCAACAGAACAAAACCTTCCATTCGGACTACTGCCTGAGCGGGTACTGAATGACCATGGACGGATCTTTTACAGCAAAGAAAAAACGGATTGGGTGAATTTGAAAGCAGACAAAAAGGATGCTGAAAAATCGTATTTCCAGCTGACCTTAAATCCGGACTTCACTATTGAAGGGAAAATGACAGCAAGTTACAGCGATTATGGTGCTTATAATAAGCGAACCGAACTGATCGGCTACAACAGTGATGAAGACTACATTCGCCATTGTGAACAGGAGAATCCTGGCTTGAAAATCAAGAATCTTAGTTTTGAGAATAAAGAAGACATTGACAATAAGTTAGTTGAAGCCTGGGATGTGACATTGAATAACAAAGTCGATGTGATTGATGATATGGTGATGATCAATTTGGGCTTTGACAATGAGTTTAAAGAATCTCCCTTCAAATTGGATACACGTATTTATCCGGTTAATTATCCTTATTGCTTTAAGCGGAACAATACCGTGATGTTACAAATACCTGATGGCTATGAAGTGATGGAATTGCCTGAACCTTCCGTTGTTCGTATGCCTGATAATTCGGCTTCTTTTATGCTGAGTTATAATAAACAGGGCAATATGATTTTTATGAATCGCAAGTTTTCTTTGAACAAGCAGATTTTCTTGCAGGATGAATATCCCATATTGAAAGAGTTTTATGCACAGGTGATTAAAAAGCAGGCCCAGCCATTAATCCTGAAGGTTGCTGAACAGTCTCCAAACTAAGACACATATCGAGTTACATTAATTCAATTTTATGCAAAAACGATCATTGCTGGTTACCTTACTGTGTCTGTTGTTCATCAACGCAGTTTGGGCAGCTAAAGAGATTAAATATCCCATCAGTGAGATTCCGGTCGAGTTAAAAGAAAATGCCAAGGCTGTTGTGCGTTTGGAACGAAGGGAGTTCGAACTGAAATCGGATAATAAAGCTACAGAAAAGGTTACGCTCGTAATTAGTATTTTAAACGAAAATGGTCTGGACGTTGCCCATTTTTCCGAGTTCTATAATCGGTTTATCCAGATGGGGCATATAAGTGCAAGTGTATACGATGAAAACGGACAGTTTATGCATCGGATCAAGCAGGAAGATATTCTGGATATCAGCGCTACTTCGGGCGGAACTGTTTACGATGATAACCGGGTGAAGATTTTCGATCCCAAAACGAAAGACTATCCCTTTACTGTTGAGTATAACTACGAAAGAGAGTACAATGGGATCTTTATTTTTCCAACCTGGCTGTTGCTTAAGGACTATAATATTTCGGTAGAAAAAGCAGAATTCAGGGTGATCTCACCAAACGAAAAGGATATTCGAATTAAGCAAGCTAATCTTGATCAGAAACCGGTGATTACAACAGAAGATGATAAGGTCGTTCGGACGTGGGAAATCTCGGGTATGAAGGCATGGGAACCAGAGCCTTTTTCTGACAATGTGGTGGAGTATACTCCTGTTATTCGGTTGGCTCCAAGTAAGATCAATTTTGGTGGGGTGAATGAGGAGTTTGCTTCCTGGAATGACTTTGGTCTTTTTATTGCTGAGTTGAGTAAAGGGCGGGACGAATTGCCCGCTGAAACAATTGCAAAGCTTCAGGATTTAACGAAAGATGCTTCGTCAGATTTTGAAAAAATACAACGAGTTTACGCCTATATGCAAGGGAAAACCCGCTATGTAAGTATTCAGGAAGGAATAGGTGGCTGGCAGCCGATACCAGCAGAGGATGTTGATCGTTTGGGCTACGGTGATTGTAAAGCCTTGAGCAATTACATGAAATCGCTGCTGGGGGGAATCGGGATTAAAGCGTATTATACCTTGGTAAGTGCGGGTAGCAGTGCGTTGAAGATGGATTCGGCTTTTCCTTGCAACCAATTCAATCATGCCATACTGTGTGTACCCATGCAGGCCGATACACTTTGGTTGGAGTGTACCAGTCAGCATATTCCTTGTGGCTACATTAGTACTTTTACCGACGATCGTTCTGTCTTGTTGATTGATGACAACGGTGGAAAGGTTGTTCGAACAAAATCGTACACGGCTACAGAAAACCGGAAAGATTCACATCTCAATGTTATGCTGGATGAAGCGGGTAATGCCACGGTTGATGTTAATGCAAGATATGTGGGGGTTCAGTACGACCGTATTTCTCCTTTATTCCAGATGGATCAGAAGGATCAAAAACGCTATTTAACGAACCGAATCGATATCCCGAATTTTACGCTACAGTCTTTTCAGCACGCTGAGTTCAAGGACAGAGTGCCTTATGCAACGGAAAATTTGCATCTCGATCTGCCGAACTATGGCAGCAGAATCGGTAACCGCATGATTGTTTCGTTGAATGTAATGAATAAGCAAAACAGTATTCCGATTGAATGTCCCAATCGTGAGTCGGATGTTGTTATTCGACGACCGATGATGGAAGTCGATACGATTGTTTTTAAGATTCCGGAAGGTTATCAGGTCGAAAAAGTTCCCGGGTCCATAAGTTTATCCAACCAATTTGGAACTTATACAGCCAACGCAACAACAATGGATAACCGTATTATTTACACGCGCGAGTTTAAAATTGATCAGGGGCACTATTTACCGGAGACTTATGGCGAGTTGAAAGGCTTCATTCAAGAAATAGGCAAAGCCGATCTAATGAAGTGTATGCTTATAAAGCGGTAGTTTAAGCGTTTCTTTTGCAAGCGATCACGGATCACTTGTGTTGAGGAATTTCAGGAGTCTGATTTACATTGGGATGTTTTTGTAAATTTGACTCCTGAAATTGTATTTACCTTATAAAATAAGTATTCATGAAATTGGTCTTTGCGACAAACAATCCAAATAAATTAAAAGAAATTCAGCATAAATTGGGAAACGATATCGAGTTGCTCGGCCTGAAAGATATTGGCTGCGACGAGGATATTCCTGAAACAGAGCCTACGCTCGAAGGAAATGCCCTTCTGAAAGCCATGTATGTTTATGAGAAATTTGGTTACGATTGTTTTGCTGACGACACCGGTTTGGAGATTGATGCCTTGAATGGAGAACCTGGTGTTTATTCGGCACGTTATGCAGGTGAGGCGAAAGATGCTCAGGCTAATATGGATAAAGTGTTGGCAAAACTGAATGGAGAGACGGATCGCAGCGCACGCTTTCGCACAGTGATTGCAGTGGTGATTGGTGGAAAGCAAACCGTGATGGACGGCGAAGTAAAAGGAACAATACTGACGAAGAAGCGGGGAACTGACGGCTTTGGCTATGATCCGATTTTTCAACCCGAAGGTTACGAAATTAGTTTTGCGGAAATGGATTTAACAGAGAAAAATAAAATTAGTCACCGTGCTCGGGCTGTTGAGAAATTAGTGGTTTTTCTGAATCATTAATGAACTGTTGAGATGCAAAAAATCCTGTTGTCAATATTGTTGTTCTTTGTAGGTTTTCAGTCTTTTGCCGTCGGGCAGTGGACGGACTACTTGTCGTATGCTTCGGCCGAGAAAGTAGTAGTGGCCGGCAGCAAGGTGTACTGTGTAGCCAATGGAGGCTTGTTTTATTACGATAATTCAGACAACAGTATTCAAAAGCTTAATGTTATTCAAGGTCTCTCTGATGTCGGGGTTCAAACGGTTGCTTATGCCAGTCAGCTGAATATGGTAATCGTTGCCTATACAAACAGTAATATCGATTTGCTGGTTGACGGAGAGGTTTATAACATGTCCGATATCAAGCGTAAGCAAATATCCGGCGACAAGAGTATCTATCACATTTTGGTGGTTGATAAGGTTGCCTACCTGTCGTGCGGTTTTGGAATTGTAGCTCTCAATCTTGAAAAGCGAGAAGTAAAAGATACTTACTATATTGGTGATAATGCGGCGCAACTAAAGGTAAATGCTATGGCTTTTGATGGACAATACCTGTATGCTGCAACCGAAAGTGGTATCTACAAAGCTGATATAAACTCGTCGAACCTTCAATATTACGGAAACTGGGAGTTGCAGACTGCTATGGAAAATGCCATGGGATCGTTTTCGCATATCGTTTATTTTGATGGAGCAATTGTTGCCTGTGCCGATGGCGGAGAATCCGGCAATGATGCTTTGTATGCCTGGAATGGTCAGGGATGGTCTACTTATCTCGGTAATATTACAACCGTTACTGATTTACAGGTCAGTGAGTCTGCTCTGGTTATTTCGTCTGATAACAAAATTGCAGTTTACCGGTCTGGGCCAAGTTTGGAAACCAGTATCAGTTCCTATGAGTTTTCAGGACAAAATGTAAGTCGTATCTATGCACAAAGTGCGATTGTCGACGATGACGGATACCTGTGGGTTGCCGATAGTAAATATGCTTTGGTGAAAGTTAGCGGGCAAGGAGATGAAGAAATTCAACCTGAAGGGCCTCAATCGAATAGGGTAATGGGCTTGGTGATGAATGGAACTGATCTCTGGAAAACTGATGGAGGGAGGACTGTTTATTGGAATAACCTGTTTTTCAACCCAAGAATTCAGTTGTTTCGAAATGGTAGCTGGACTTCCTTCGATGGAGAAACGATCGCGGGAATGACTGGTTTTCACGATATGATTTGTGTTGCTGTAGATCCGGCAGATAAAGATCACGTTTTTGCCGGATCGTGGGGTGGAGGAGTGATCGAATTACAAGGAAATGAACTGTTAAACAGATTCGATAATTTCAATTCGTCTTTACAAACCGCTCTCCCGTCAAGTCCGAGTGAGCCTTATGTGCGGATCAGCGATCTTCAGTTCGACAGCCAGGGAAATCTCTGGGTGGTCAATGCCTTGGTCGATAAGCCACTGTCGGTATTAAGATCATCCGGTGAATGGGAGGCTTACACTTTGCCCGGAATTCAGTCCAGTTATAATGCCGGGGCAATGGTGATTACTGAAGATGATGACCTCTGGATCACAATTGGCCGTAATGAGCAGTTGATGGTTGTTCGTAAAGCTGATGGATCAGCCGAGAAAAAACTGACGGTCACCGCTTATTACAACAATGGAACAAATGAGCTTTTTACCGCGATGAGTGATATTTACGACATTGCAATCGATCGTGATGGAGAGATTTGGTTCGGAACCTCGGTTGGTGTAGGCGTTTATCGAAACCCGCAAGATGTGTGGACGACTAATGCTTATTATGCCTCTCAACCAGGCTTGGATGAGGGCGATGGACTTTATCATCCCTTGCTAAGTACGCAAACGGTTACGGCAATTGCAGTGGATGGTGCTAACCGCAAATGGTTTGGGACCAAAACCTCTGGCGTTTACCTGATTTCGGCCGATGGAACGGAAGAAATTCAGCACTTTACCACTGAAAACAGTCCGTTGCTGGATGACGAAATTACCAGTCTGGCCATGAATGACCAAACAGGTGAGTTGTTCATCGGGACGGCGAAAGGCTTAATCTCATACAAAGGTTTAGCGACCGAAGGAAGCGACAATTACAACAATGTATATGCTTATCCCAACCCGGTGCGTGAAGATTACGATGGCGATATTGTCATTACAGGACTTATCGACAACACCGATATAAAAATAACTGACGTTAGTGGCAACCTGGTTTACAAAACGGAGTCGCTGGGGGGACAGGCTAGCTGGGATGGTAAAAACCTACGCGGTAATCGGGTGAGTACAGGTGTTTACCTGGTCTTTGGAAACAATCGTTCGGGGGAACAAAGCTTTGTCACCAAAATCCTGTTTATCCATTAATGGTTTATCATGCTTGAAAAGACCCGAGGCATATTTCTGCATTACATCGACTACTCCGATAACTCGGTCATTGCCCGAATTTATACCGAGCGGTTCGGACAGCAATCGTATATCGTAAGCGGCGTTCGGTCGAAGAAATCTTCAACACGGATCAACGTCTTTCAGCCCTTGTTTTTATTGGATTTAGAAGTCTATCATAAAGGCGGGAGAAACATTCAGCGGCTTAAGAATGCCCGGTTGTCTGTTCCTTTCAATCAGTTGCCTTTCGATATTAGCAAAAGTGCTCAAGCGATATTTTTAGCTGAGATATTAATGAAATGCTTGAAAGAAGAAGAAGGGAATCCGGAGCTGTTCGATTTTTTATTTCATGCTTCTTGTTTGCTCGATTTGGCAGATGAGGGAGAGAACAATTTCCTGATTAGTTTTTTGTTTCGCTTAACCCGATTCTTGGGTGTCGCACCTCAATCACCGCCCGATGGGCCTTACCGCTTTTTCGATCTGATTTCGGCTTCGTTTAAACAGAATGAACCGGTTCATCATCGGTTTATGGATGTAGAATGTAGCCAAAAGTTTGCCGAGCTGTTCCAAAATGACTTTAGTAATCTGAAAGATCTTTCATACACAAATAGGATTCGGCGACTTCTGCTTGATCACCTCATTGAGTATTACAAGATTCATTTGGACCTGATCGGCGATTTTAAATCTCTGGCTGTACTGAAAGAAGTTTTATCCTGATTTAAAGCTTCTAAATTAATGATGAAGTGAACGTCAGAATAATGTATTTTTGTATCTTTCCAGTCTAAATGTGAATATGGTACAATCGAAACTTCCCAATACGAATAAATCTGTTTTTGCCTGGATCAACAGTTTGGTTGACGAAACCGGAGCGTTGGATATGGCTATTAGTAGTACCGATTTTCCGTGTTCCCCGGAGTTGGTTGATTTGGCCGTAGATTACCTGAAAGCAGGGAATAATAATTTTTCCCCCCTCGAAGGTGTTCTTAAGCTTCGGAATGTAATTGCTGATTTGGTTGAGGAAAACTACGGACACCGATATAATCCGCAAACAGAGGTTACCGTTACCGCAAGCATCATCCAGTCCATTCATACGGCCATCAGTGCTGTTGTCCGCGACGATGATGAGGTGATTGTTTTTGAACCGGCATTCGAATCGTATGTTCCTTCAATTATTTTGAATGGCGGGAAACCTGTTTACCTGGAGTTGAAAGCTCCGACTTTTAAAGTTGATTGGGAGGAATTACGGAAGATGATCACAACGAAAACAAAGATGATCATCCTTAACTCGCCCAATAACCCAACGGGTAGCGTACTTTCTGAAAATGATTTAGTGCAACTGCAGCGTTTGACCAATGGCACGAATATCATTATTCTGAGTGACGAGACTTTCGAGTCTATTGTTTTTGATAATCAAACACACCAGAGTGTTGCCCGTTACGAGAAGTTGATTGATCGTAGCTTTATCATTTCTTCGTTTGGCCCGGTTTACAATGTGAATGGCTGGGGCGTGTCCTACTGTTTGGCACCGGAGAAACTGATGGTTGAATTCCGAAAGATGCAGCAGTTTCAGTTGCATAATGTGAATACACCCATGCAGTATGCTTTGGCTGACTACATTCCCGGGAATCATTCGTTCGAGGAGGTATCATCGATGTACCAGGGAAAGCGGAACTACTTCCTGCGTTTGCTCGAGAATAGCCTGTATAAAGTTGTGCCCTCAGAAGGCAGTTATTTTCAAATTATCGATTACTCGCGCTTGTCGGATGAACCCGATATGGTTTTTGTGGAACGTTTAGCCCGTGATTTTGGAATTGCTGTTTTGCCGGTTTCTGCTTTCTACCATGAGAAAACCAGAGCGAAAATGTTTCGGATTTGCTTTGCAAAGGATAATGCGAAACTGGAAGAGGCTGCAGAACGACTGCTTAGTGTGCCGTCGATGATTGTTGACGATTTATAGATTGCAAAAAAGACTTCTTAGATAAAAGAAAAGCTTATTCAAATTAATGAATAAGCTTTTTTATATTCTATTTTTTGGAACTTACTTTTTAACCAATAGCCAAGTGTCTGCGTATTTTGGGAAATCAGTGCGGATTTGATTTACGCGCTGACGTGCTGCCATTTCTTCAGCATATGAATTGACACATACGCGGTAATATCCGGTTTCGCTGTGCAGTACAATTGGGTTGAAACCTTGAGGAATTAGTTCCTGCTTGTACTTATTGGCATTTTCCAGTGAACTGAAACTACCGATAATAACAAAGTAAGTGCTTCCCTGGTATTTTGTTGCATCATCCTTTTGATCGAAGGTGAAGGTCTCGGTTTGCGTTCTTACTGGCTTTATTGGTGCTTGGTAAGTTGTTGCCGGTGCTGTTTGTTGTGCCTGCTGAGTTGTTGTAGTCGTTGCAGGTTGTTGCGGTTCTGCAACTGAGAATACTTTCGTTTCGGTTTGCTGCTGAGGTGCAGGCTCAGCAGCTTCAGTGCTTTTCATCCGTTGCATGGATTTACACCCGGTGAAAAACAGGCCTAAAGCAAATGCTCCAATAATAATTCTTCTCATTTCTAGTTCTTTTATGGTTTCAAAAAGCAAATCTACGAAAAAAGCAACGCAGCAAATCTATTTCTTAGTGAATGATTATTAACCACGAGTTGTTGAAATCTAAAAGTTTAGGATTCTTCGCAGGTGGTGCTGGCCGGCGTCTGTCCGGTAAAAACGGATCCTGCGGATTGCCTGATTTTTACTTCCGCAAGGTTCGTGATATACAATCGACCAGGGAGAAATTCCTTTTGTTTCTTCAATTAAACCATCGTTGTGAGCTTGCTCAGTTTTTTTCAAATCGACAGTGAAGCCGTAATGAAAACGATGGTGCTCAAGGTTATATAATACGTAAGAATAATACATACCACAAAAATAGAAAAACCCGCTAATTTTCAGCCTTCCTCCGGCCTTTTCCTCAATTTTCGATTTTTAATAAGTATTTACTGGCAATTTTCGATGTTTGTTAAAGGTTTGTGTTTTTAAAGGTTTGGTAATTAGGTGTCTATGTGTTTTGTTGACCCTTCCTGTTAACGAAAATACCCCCTTGGAGAAACATTTTAGTAGTGCTGAATTATCAATTTGTTCTGTTTCTTAAAACAATTGCATCATTCATAACTGCATTTTAAGCCCTAGTTTTAAAATGCGCTTTAGCCTTTATACTACTCCGTTGATGGATCACAGTCTTAAGAGTGGATTGCTAAAGCAGCTATTGAATTGATAAAATCTAACCTAAAACTTGAACGTATGAAAGAAAAACGTAGTGGCGGGAGTTTGTCTGCAAACCCGCTCATGAGATCAACAGTATTGCTTCTGCGAAGCTTCTGTTTGATTCTCGCTTTACTTCTAGTTTTTCCCGGCTTTTCTCAAGCCCAAAAATCAATTACTGGAGTTGTAACAGACAAAAAAACTGCTGAGCCAATTCCCGGAGTATCAGTGTCGGTAAAGGGCACAACAGTGGGAACCATAACGAATTTGGATGGAAAGTATGAACTGGAAGTACCGAATGATGCCCAAATTTTGGTTTTTTCTTTTGTGGGGATGAAAACATTAGAAGAACCAATTACCGGAACAATAATTAATGCACAGCTAGAGGAAGAAATTGCTTTATTTGATGAAGTTGTGGTGGTTGGTTATGGTGTACAGAAAAAAAAGCTTGTAACCGGAGCAACGGTACAGGTTAATGGAGAGGAGCTTCAGAAAAGGAATACCACCAACGCACTGCAAGCCTTGCAAGGACAAACTTCGGGGGTACAAATTTCTTCGACTTCAGGACAACCGGGAGAGGGATTAAAAGTTGTCGTTCGTGGTCAGGGTACAATTGGAAATTCAGGTCCTCTGTATATTGTTGATGGTGTTCAAACCGGAGACATTTCTTATTTGAATAATGCGGATATTGAAAGTATTGATGTATTGAAAGATGCAGCTTCTGCTGCCATTTATGGTTCGCAGGCAGCCAATGGTGTAATTTTAATTACCACCAAAACCGGTCAAAAAGGAGAGGCCAAAATTAGTTTCGATGCTTATTACGGAGTTCAGAATGTAGCTCGGAAAGTAGATATGCTTAACAGCAAAGAGTATGCTGTTATTATGAATGAAGCAGCTATCAATTCGGGTAAGGCTCCTTATTTCACGCAGAGTGAAGTAGATGCCTTGGGCGAGGGAACCAATTGGATTGATGAAATGCTTTATGATAATGCGGTGAGCCAAAATTATACCTTGGGCTTAACCGGTGGATCAAAAAACTCGGTTTACTCGATGTCACTTTCATATACCGGACAAGAAGGTGTTGTTGGTGGACCAAAAGTTTCGAATTATGATCGTTATAACCTTCGGGTGAACAGTGAACATACCTTGTATGACGGTTTCCTGAAAGTTGGTCAACACCTGACTATGGGATATATGGAAAAGAACGGTATTGGCGTTGGCGACCAGTACAACAATAGTTTGCGAGGGGCATTTAATACCAGCCCATTCCTGCCAATGTATGATGTAAATGGTGATTTCTTAAACAATAAAAGCGGCGTTGAGTACTACGACCAAAATGGAGAGGTGCAGGTTTGGGAACCTTGGGCCGAGGGGGAAAATAACCCTTACGGATCAATGGTGTTGAATAACCAAAATAAGAATAACAATCAGAAGATTTTTGGTGACGTTTATTTCGAGTTGAACCCGATGAAACATCTTCGCTTCCGAACGACAATGGGTTTTGATTACTACGTAAGTGAAGGCCGTTCTTACCGTCCGATTTACGAATTGTCGATGTACGCATTCCGTTTGCACGATGGAGCCAGCCAGAATATGAGTAAGGGATTGGCCCTGACATGGGATAACGTGTTGACCTATGATTTCAAACTCAACGATCACGCTTTTACGGTGATGGCAGGTAATTCAATTTACCAAAATAAAGGTTCGTGGGTAAATGTAAGCAACTCGGATTTGGTGATTTCGGATTTGGATCATGCTTATATCGATAATACGACGAATACCGATTTTACACTACTAAGTTACGGTGGAGCTCCGAATGATGAGGCTATGTTGCTGTCGTATTTCGGGCGTTTAAGCTACAACTATCAGGAACGTTTCATGGTGAATGCAACCTTCCGTGCCGATGGGTCTTCAAAATTTGCAAAAGGCAACCGTTGGGGTTACTTCCCTTCCGTTTCTGCCGGATGGGTTATTTCAAACGAATCGTTCATGGAGAATACAGCGAGCTTTCTTGACTTTTTGAAACTTCGCGCTAGCTGGGGACAGGTTGGAAACCAGAGTATTGATGCCTGGCAATATTTGGCACCAATCCAAACTGCCAATACGAACTACTATTTCGGATCGGCTGATTTTGATTCTTCGGGAAATACTGTTGGCGCTTATCCAAGTCGCTTATCCAATCCGGATTTGAAATGGGAAACGTCAGAGCAGTTAAACTTCGGGTTCGACTCTCAGTTGCTCGACGGGCATATGAACCTGACCTTCGACTGGTATAAGAAATCGACTAAAGACTGGTTGATTGAAGCTCCTATTCTGGCTACCGCGGGTGCAGATGCTCCTTACATTAATGGTGGTAATGTTGATAACACCGGTATTGAATTGTCGCTATCCTATCACAATAAGATTGGCAAATTGAATTATCGTGTAAGCGGCAATGTCGCTAAAAATAAAAACAAAGTGTCAGAGGTACCAACATCTGATGGAATTGTACATGGTTTAACCAATATGCTTTACGATAACTCACTTGAATTTTATCACCGTGCTGAAACCGGCTACCCAATTGGTTATTTCTGGGGATGGGAGACCGATGGGGTTTTTCAAAATGCAGAAGAAGTTCAGGCTTATACCAACAACGGCAAAGTTGTTCAACCCAATGCTAAACCCGGAGATTTACGCTATGTTGACCAAAACAGCGACGGCGTGATTGACGAAAGTGATAAGACAAATATTGGTGATCCGAACCCGGATTATGTTTTTGGTTTCTCAGTTGGCTTTGATTATGAAGGATTCGATCTGGCAATTGATGCGAATGGCGTTGCCGGCAACCAAATTGTTCAGTCTTACAGAAACCAGGTAAATGCCTATTCAAACTACACAACCGAGATTTTGAACCGCTGGCATGGTGAAGGAACCTCAAACACCATTCCTCGTGTGACCGAAAATAACGTCAACTACCTGTTCTCGGATATCTTTGTTAAGGACGGAGATTTCCTTCGTATCAGCAACATCACGTTGGGTTATGACTTTGCAAAAAAATTGGTGAAAAAGGATTTCATCAGTCAACTGCGTTTGTATGCTTCTGTTCAGAACGCTTTTACATTTACCAAATACAACGGGATGGATCCGGAAATTGGGTATGGTGTTGAAAATGGTTCATCTGGTGTTGACCTGGGATACTATCCACGCCCAAGAACAATGTTGGTTGGTGTAAATATCAAATTTTAAAAACTGAAGGAACAATGAAAAATCGATTAATATATATACTGGTGCTGGCAAGCGTATTGCTGAGTGCCTGTTCTGAAAGCTTCCTTGATAGTGAGCCAACAACTTCACTGACCGACGGAAACTTTTACAAAACAAAAGATGATGCTGAATTGGCCATTGTAGGTTGTTACGATGGTGTTCAGTCAATATACGACAATGGCATAGCCTTTCCTGTCCTGTCTGAAATTGTATCGGATAACTGTTATGGAGGAACGGGTAATAATGATGGTCTAAATTACCGGGTGCTTGACCAGTTCGACCTGCAAGTTTCTCCGGGTGATGTTGATATGCTTAACGATACATGGAAAGCTTACTATAAATCAATTTACCGCTGTAACGTTTTATTGCAGAAAATGGATCAGATTGATTGGGAGGGTGATACAGATTACCGAAATAATATTGAAGCGCAAGCTCGTTTTCTTCGTGCTTATGCTTATTTTGATATGGTACGTCTGTGGGAGCGCGTTCCTTTGCTCACTGAACCTTCTGATGAGAATATTCCACAATCTCCGGCCGATTCAACTTACACGGTTATCGCAAAAGATTTGTTGTTTGCTGCTGAAAATGGATCCGAAACAGTTGAGGCTGGTCGTGTCAATAAATGGGCTGCGAAAGCCTTGTTGGCTCGCGTATTTCTTTTCTATACAGGTTACTACGGACAATCCGATTTGGTTGGTCTGGTGTCAAAAGCGGAGGCTTTGCAAGGGTTAGAAGATATTGTTTCCTCAACAGAAACGACCGGTTATGGTTTGGTTGAAGAGTATAAAAACCTTTGGCCGGCTGCTTCTTCAACGCCCAATGAAGATAGTAACACGCTGGAAACAACTTATGCCGGAAAAGACAACAAGGAAACCATCTTTGCGATTAAATACAATATCACTTCAAATTACGATGGTGATACTGATGGTAATCACTGGTTAGTGATGCTGGGGCTTCGTAGTCAGTCTTTTTCACCTTACGGTAAAGGATGGGGAGCTTGTACGGTGTTGCCTTCGTTATACCAGGCTTACGAAACCGACGATACCCGTAAAGAAGCATCGATAATTGCAATTGCGGAAGAAGGACTCGATTTTGATAACTCGGATCAACGGGAATACACAGGTTATACCAACAAAAAATATACACCGTTGTCTCTTCCCGATGGCACCGACGTGGCAGAAGCAAATGGTGCAACCAACTTCATGATTGGTCAATTTCAGGACTATGTTGTTATGCGTTACGCAGATGTCCTGTTAATGGCAGCAGAGCTGGGCAGTACCAATGCACAGGACTATTATGATCAGGTTCGTGAGCGTGCCGGCTTGGCTTCGAAAACGGTGAGTCAGGCAAATCTGATGGCAGAACGTCGTTTGGAATTTGCTTTTGAAGGTATTCGCTATTGGGATTTATTGCGTCAGGGTGTTACTACAGCAGCTAATACGATTGCTATTTCAACTACAGTTCTGGATGGCGGCGTTGATTTCCAAAAGGTAATCAGCAGTTCTGATATCACCAGTAAACGGGGACTGATGTTGATTCCTCAAACGCAAATCAGTTTATCGAATGGTGTGCTAACTCAAAATGATGGTTGGAACTAATCTAAACTAAAATCTTATGAAGACAAGAAATTTTAAAATTTATAGCCTTTTGTTGGGATTGGTTTTGGCCTTGATTGCTTGCCAGCCCGACGAATACAACCTGGGTGCTGTGTTGTCGCAAAGCGATCTGAAATTTAGCATAACCCAGGACGCTACTGACCCCAATATGGTTATCCTTGAAAGCTTAACTCCAGGTGTTACTCCGCTTTGGATTACACCAATGGGACGCTCTACGCAAATAAATGATACCTTACGAATTCCGTTCCCAGGTGACTACAACTTTGTTTATGGTGTGCAAAGCGCTGGTGGTTTGGTTCAGGCCGATACCTTTCTTTTGTCAATCACCACAACGAATCTTGACTATGTGAGTGATCAGTATTGGGTTATGCTGACTGGAGGTGCCGGAAACTCGAAGACGTGGATTCCGGACACAGGTGAATATGGTAAAAAACAAGGTTTTTATTCCTGTTATGACCCCGCTGCTACTTGGAATGATATGGTTGAGGAGAATGGAAATTGGAAACCTTCAGGCTATGTTTGGTGGGAACCAAGTAATGGAGATGTTGGTAATACTGCCGAAGATTTAGCTCAGTTTATGACCTTTAGCCTTGCGAATGGTGCTGCTGATTATACACTTGGTACGTATACGGCTGACGATTTGAACTTAACAAATTTTCAGTCTGCGGATGTTGCTAAAGGCACCTTTAATTTTGATTCCGGTACGAAGTCAATTGAAGTTGATGGAGACGAGAATGTTCAGTTTGCTCACGGTGCATGGGCTGACCTGAAAGCACTTAGTTGGAGTAAGAATTTCAAGATTTTGATGTTGACAGACGATGTTCTCATGATCGCGAACCTAAGAGATAAAGGTTTGTCCGGGGAAGACCCCTGTTGGTATGTGTGGAACTTTGTTTCGAAAGATTATGCCGAGAGTTATGTGCCTGCCGATCTTCCGGATCCTGAACCAACATTGCCAGATGGTTGGGCAAATGACATCTCACAAGTGGTAAGCACATCAATTGTTTGGAAACTTTCAGAATCGAATCCGATTGATTGGGCGAATTTGGATGGTTCAATGATGAATGGTTGGCAAGTACCGACGGATTACCCCGATTGGTTAGGAACTCCTGATCCAACAGTTTACGGAGGCTTCTCTATGACCATGAATTCTTCGGATAATTCGGTTGTTTTTGTTACTCCGGATGGAACGACAACGGAAGGAGCCTATTCTTTGGATGAGAAAGGAATCTATTCGTTTGATGTTGATGTACCTTCTTTTACCGTTGTCAATTGGGCTAACTTCTATGCTGATGCGAACAACCAGCTACGGATTCTGCAAATTGAAAAAGATGCTACGGGTGCCCTGGCAGGTATGTGGGTCGGAGCAATTGATGCGAATAACCCTCAATATTCAGCCTTCCACTTGATTCCACAGATGGGTGGAACAGAAACTGACCCGGTTGAGGCTGTGAAAAAGATGATTACTGCAAAGACCTGGAAACTGGATTCAAATCGCACTTACGATAAAGCAACAAGCTGGGGCGCCGAGCAAGGTCCGGTTATATTCTCCGATTATGCAACTTGGGCATGGAATCCGAAACCAGGCGAGCAATATGCCGCTGGAGAAGCAGACGTTGACTATGGAACAGTGAAATTTGAGATGGACGGAACAGTAACGGTACAACAGCGCAAACGAGTTTATACACTAGATGCAGATGGCTCTGTTATAAATGGTATTCCAAATCCGGATAACGGTGCTTTTACTTTGCAAAGCGATGAAGTTGTGACACTAAACGGTACCTGGGATGTCGACCTTGATGCAAACACAATCACCATGTCTGTTGGGATGCTACACCCTTGGACCGCAGACTATGCTGTTGCTGATTGGGGTGCTATGAAGATCTATCGGATTGAACAAAATGCCTTGTTACTTCAGGAAACCAGAGATGCTGATTTGTCGGGAGAAGATGCTTTCGATATGACTTACATCTTCGTGCCTGCAGAATAGATCATTGATAAGATTAGAATTCCCCGGATATCTTTTGGTATCCGGGGATAATAAAACAAAAACGAATTTTCCATCGCCCGAAATAACCTAAACGCTAAACCGAAAAACCAACAATTCAACCGAACTCATGAAACACCTAAACAAAT
>NZ_JBZQJF010000260.1:0-17508 GCF_059905295.1 Mangrovibacterium sp. | reverse complement strand
TTTGCACAAAGCAGCCAGGATTCCAGGAATCGTCAACCGGAATGAAGGTAAAAGATTTCCCAAAAATCAGGTTGTCATTATTTTCGGAGTTAGTCCGGTTGATTTTAAAAACGCACTTGAAACTCGAAACTTGGAACTTGAAACTTGGAACTTGAAACTTGGAACTCGAAACTTGAAACTTGGAACTTAGAACTTGGAACAAAAAAGAGGCACCGTTACCGATGCCTCTTTCTATATCGTCAAATAAAGATTACCATGCGAACAATGGCAAACCTTTCATCATTTCGTTAACACGTTTACGAACCGAAGCAATTACAGCTTCATCATCCGGAGATGAAAGCACTTCGTCGATCAAATCAACAATTACCGGCATCGCATCTTCTTTTAAACCACGCGTTGTAACAGCAGGTGTACCTACACGCAAACCTGAAGTAGAGAACGGTGAGCGGCTATCGAAAGGCACCATGTTTTTATTGATGGTAATATCAGCCAACACCAACGTGTTTTCAGCTTTTTTACCTGTCAGCTCCGGGAATTTAGTACGCAGGTCAATCAACATACTGTGGTTATCAGTTCCACCGGAGATTACTTTATATCCTTTGGCAATAAAAGCTTCAGCCATAACAGAAGCATTCTTTTTCACCTGAGTTTGGTAAGCTTTATAAGAAGGATCCAACGCTTCGCCAAAAGCAATCGCTTTCGAAGCAATTACATGCTCCAGCGGTCCGCCTTGTTGACCCGGGAATACAGCAAAATCCAATACTGCTGACATCATTTTAGTTTCGCCTTTTGGTGTTTTAAAACCGAATGGGTTCTCGAAATCTTTTCCCAACAAGATGATACCACCACGAGGACCACGCAATGTTTTGTGTGTCGTTGAAGTTACCACGTGTGCATATTTCACCGGGTTTTCCAACAAACCTGCAGCGATCAATCCGGCAGGGTGAGCCATATCGATCATCAACATGGCACCTACTTCGTCAGCAATTTTACGCATGCGAGCATAATCCCACTCACGAGAGTAAGCCGAAGCACCGCCAATAATCAATTTCGGTTGGTGTTCTTTTGCCAAAGCTTCCATTTCGTCGTAATCAACCATTCCGGTTTCTTCCTTCACATGGTAAGCAATAGGCTGATACAATATACCTGAAGAGTTCACCGGAGAACCATGAGACAAGTGACCACCGTGCGCCAGGTCAAGTCCAAGGAATTTATCTCCCGGTTTCAAAATAACGCTAAGTACAGCAGCATTAGCCTGAGCACCTGAGTGAGGTTGAACGTTTGCATATTCAGCACCGAAAAGCTCTTTTACACGATCAATTGCCAATTGCTCTGTTTGGTCCACAATTTGGCAACCACCGTAGTAACGTTTACCTGGATAGCCTTCAGCATATTTGTTCGTCATTACAGAACCCATCGCCTCCATAACCTGTTCGCTAACAAAGTTTTCCGATGCAATCAATTCAATTCCGCTCAGCTGGCGCTCGCGTTCTTTTTCAATAATGTCAAATACTAATTGATCTCTTTTCATTTGGTATATGTTCAAATTTTGATATTCTGTTACACATCCTTTATCGTTGTTGATAAAGTAATTGAAAACGAGGAATGTTTAAGCCGCAAAGGTAAAATTTTTAGCAGTAGCTTGAAATATTAGAAATAAACAATCTTCAAATTTTATAAACCTTTTCATTTCCTTTACAATGATTCCCGTCAGCTGACGATTCATAAAGTAAGCTCGAATCCGAAAGAACACAAAGCGTAAACAGGTTCTTCAAACGAGCCAACAGAGCCTTCAGGCCGGAGCTATTGCGGTATTCAAACCGAAGGTTTCAATTAATATTCATTTTTAAAACATTCGATCGTAGGCTTTTCCCTTAATCTTTTTGACAAAAATTCACGTACACTTCAGTATCCTCTCCATCTATTTAGCCCAAAAACACAGCTGCGCTGAATAGGATTTGTGATGTGTAGAACATCTTTTTGTGAATTTCAGAAAAGTTGACAACATGCCACTTAAAAAATTGACTGAATTTTTAGACCGGAATAATATTGAATACATCGTCATCCGCCATTCCCTGGCATTTAATGCACAACGCATCGCGGCGACCACTCATATTCCGGGAAAAGAAATTGCGAAAACCGTTATCATCAAGGTTGATGGCAGCATGGCAATGGCTGTAGTTCCGGCCTCGTACATGGTTAACCTAGGCTTACTGCGCGACATGTCGGGTGCCCGCAAAGTTTCGCTGGCTTCGGAAATGGAGTTTAAAGATCGCTTCCCAGACTGTGAAGTTGGTGCAATGCCTCCGTTTGGTAATCTGTATGACATGGAAGTTTATGTTGCCGAAAGCCTGATCGACGATGAGGAGATTTATTTTAACGCAGGAACACATACGGAAATGATCCGCATGTTCTATGCTGACTTTGAAAGGCTGGTAGAACCTGTAGTTCTTCGCTTCTCGAAAGCATTAACAGCCTAATTTATTTTTATCTATTTAGGTTTAACACTTCTAAAGAAGCCTCCGATCTGTTTTGGAGGTTTCTTTTATTTACCGAACTTTAGCATTCCTAAAAAAGACAACGGAATGAATACAACTAAAAGACCTTTACTGCTTAACTCAGCCTTATCATTAAGTACCATCGGTAGCGGAGTTTCGACTCTTGCCTTTTTTTCAGCATTCATTTTCTACAAATCAGTTGTACCTTATATTACACAACTCACCAATATTGATACACCGAACGAGATCAGCCGTTTTTATTTTTTGTGCCTGGCTGTTTTTGCCTTAGTTTCATTCGTTGGCGTATTGAAAATGTGGAAATTCAAAAAGGCCGGTTATTTCTTTTACCTGGCTGCACAAATCTGCCTTTGGGCATTTCCGCTCTTTTACATGGGCACTCATGCTTTTTCCAGTACCAACACGATCTTCACCGTGTTATTTTTGTTGATCTACACCTCATTCCTGCGGTTGTTTAAATAAAACATACCTGATTCCCGGAAATTACCAACAGGAATGAAAGAGGAGGAGAACAAGAGAAGGCGGTTGAAAACAATTGAAGACAATCGAATGAAGATGGAAGCTTGCTCGAAGCGCTTTCGACCTTTTATCAAGACCGGAATCAAAACTTCTCACCCCTTTGGTGTGAAATATGGGTAGCCCTGGGTAAAGCGGGGTCCCGACAAATGTCGGAAGCAAGCGGCACCCGGGATCCAAATAGATTTGTGCTTTTAGGCGCACGTTCGATATTGTATAGCGTATTGGTTTTGCATGCGCCGCATTGTATAAAATCCTTTCTCGTTCTGTTCTTGTTTTTGTCCTCGAGTCGGACGGGCTTTTACTTTCTTCCTGCAGTCGAAGAAAGTAAACAAAGAAGACCGCCGCTGAATGAAAAATAGCTAAAAACAGTTTCCAAGGGCTAAAATTGTTCAAACTCCTCACCGGCAATGGCCGGATCGTCGGACAAGCCCAATTTTTAACGCCCTCTTCATCTGTTTTCCTAACGCTCTTTTTCCTTAGGCGGGGAACACTTCGAGTATGCATTTTTACGTCAAGGTTCTTTGTTGGGGTCGGCTGGTTTTATTAAGTCCGGAATTCAAAATGAGACTAGCCTTTCAAAAAAAGAGGTTGAACGAAATGTCCAACCTCCATCGGTCTATTTATTGATCCTTCAAAAAGACTTATTAATCGTGCGATAAAGTCCGCACAAAGTTCCGGTAATTCGAGAACACTCTCGCCCGGGAGATAAAGCCGAGATACTTCCCATTATCGAGTACGGCCAGGTTAAAACGGCCACTGCTTTCAAACTTCTCAGCCACTTTCAACATCGTGTCGCGTGGCGAGATATAGTGCTCCGGCATATACATTAAATCCTTTACAAACACTTTATCGTACAGGTCGTGGTTGAAAATAATCTCGCGAATATCATCCATCTTCACCATCCCCTTCATCAAGCCCAGGTCGTCGACAACAGGGAAAAGGTTCCGTTTTGACTTGGCAATAATCTTGGTCAAATCACCCAAGGTCGCATCTTCGGGCACGGCTGCAAAGTCGGTTTCAATTAGTTCCCGAACAGCCATGAAGTGCAACACTGCCTTATCCTTATGGTGCGTCACCAATTCGCCTTTGCTGGCCAGTGCTTTGGTATAAATTGAGTATGGCTCAAATCCCATGATCGTAACATAGGAGGCGATAGCTGAAATGATGAGCGGGAAAAACAACTGGTAGCCCCCCGTTATTTCAGCTGTTAAGAAAATCCCCAGCAAGGGAGCATGCATAACACCAGCCATCAACGATCCCATTCCGGCCAGTGCAAAATTATCAACCGGCAGGTGCAGTCCAAAAGTGACATTGAAGAAACTGGCAACAAAGTAACCGCCAATCGCTCCAACAAACAACGAAGGTGCAAATATACCACCAACACCTCCACTAGCCGTGGTCGCAGTCATTGCAATTACCTTAACCAAAAGTAAAAGCATGAGAAAAACAACCAGAAACCAAGGGTTCGCTTTCAGGTTAAAGAATAAGGAGTTATCGAGTAAGTCAGGCCCCAGACCGTTAAAAATCTTATTAATACTACTGTAACCTTCACCCCAGAGAGGAGGAAATAAGAAAATACACAAGCCTAGGATTAAACCACCGATCAATACCTTTTGGAAAGGCTTTTTATACCGCTTAAACCGACGTTCCAAATACATGGTCATGCGCGTAAAGTAGAGCGATACAAAGCCTGAAAATACACCCAGGAAAAGGTAGAACGGTATATTATTGGTTTCGAATGAATTTACCAGGTTAAATTTAAACAGCACCTCCTCGCCCATAAAGTAGTAAGCCACAACAGCTGCTGTAATCCCCGAAATTAACAAGGGTAATAGGGATGCCATTGTCAGATCAAGCATTAATACCTCCAGCGTAAACACAATACCTGCTAAGGGAGCTTTAAAGATGCCGGCAATTGCACCAGTGGCACCACAACCTAACATCAACATGGTTTGTGCATGGCTCAGGTTAAAAAAACGTGCCAGGTTAGAGCCAATCGCTGAACCGGTTAACACAACCGGTGCCTCTGCTCCTACTGATCCACCAAATCCGATTGTGAAGCTACTTGTGATCATACTCGAAAACGTATGATGGCTCTTCAGCTTTCCTTTATTCAAACTGATCGCCCCCAACACTTTCGAAACACCATGTCCCAAGTCATCTTTAATCAACGTTTTAACGATTAGAACAGTAATTGCGATACCGACTAACGGAAATGCCAGGAACAAATAACTTTCATCCGATTCTTTCAGGTTACCAACCAAGGACTCACCAAGCAGGTGAATCAGGTTTTTCAATAATAATGCTGCCGTACCGCAAATAATCCCAATTACAAAACTTAACCAGTAAACTTTCTTAGATTCGTTCATCCGGTTAAACATGTTCAACAATTTTGTCTTCAGTTCATTCATTTTTTTTCAGATCCTTATTCGTATGAAAAGTGACTCATTTTTTTACGGTAAGAAGAAAAGACCTTGGCACGAGAAATGAAGCCAACGTACTTTCCGTTGTCGATAACGGCGATATTGTATCGTCCTGTAGCTTCAAATTTTTCCACAACCTGTTCCATCAAATCGTTAGTCGAAATAAAATGCTCGGGTAAATACATCAAATTACTGACTTTCACCGAGTCGTATAGTTCCTGTTTAAAAATCAAATGTCGGATGTCATCCATTTTGACCATGCCCTTGAGGAAACCTTCATCGTCAACAATCGGAAAGATATTCCGATGGGCGGTGGAAATTGCCTCCGTTAAGTCACGGAGGGTGGCATCGGGGTGCAAAGTAACAAAATCTGTTTCAACTAATTTCCTTACTTCCATCATCTGGAGTACATTTTTGTCTTTATCATGGGTCATTAATTCGCGGCGTTGAGCCAGTTGTGAATGATAAACCGATTTTGGAGAAAAAGCCTTAACCGTTATAAATGAAAAAGTTGCCGTAATCATTAAAGGTACAAATAACAAATAGCCACCCGAAATATCGGCAATCAGAAAGATACCTGTTAAGGGAGCATGCAGTACGCCGGCAATCAATCCGGCCATGCCTATCAGCGCAAAATTATTCTTATCAATATGCTGTGTTCCAAAGCGATCGACCAAGACAGCAAATACAGCTCCAACGTTTACCCCCGTGAAAAGCGTTGGTGCAAAAATTCCACCAACACCACCGCTCCCCAAAGCTAAAGATGTCGCAATAACTTTCAATAAACTAATGGATAACAACAAGATAACCATCAAAAAGAAGCTATCATTCATGTTATAAAAGATCGAATTATTGAAGAGATAGCTATAGTCGCCAGCTAAGCATTCGTTGATTGAAGAATACCCTTCGCCATATAAAGAGGGGAACAGAAAGATCAGTAAACCAAGGAACAATCCGCCATATAAAAGCCGTTCCCAGATGCTGGTTATTCCCTCAAAACGATTTGTTATAAAAATGTTAATCTTTGTAAAATAAGCTGAAATTATCCCTGTAAGGATGCCGAGAACGATGTAATAAGGCAAATCAGGAACAACGAAAGACACTTTTACCTCGAAAGGATAAAGTACATCGTGCCCCATAAAAAAGTAGGAGGTCATCACTGCAGCCGATGAAGATAACAATAAGGGAACCAGGGAGAAAGTAGTCAAATCGATCATAATAACCTCAACAGCAAAAACAATTGCAGCAATAGGAGCTTTAAAGATTGCCGCCATAGCTGCAGCCGACGAGCAAGCCAACATTAGTATGGTCGAGCGATAGTCTAGATGAAACAGTCGGGACAAAACCGAGCTATAGGCTGCACCGGAAACAACCGTTGGTCCCTCCAGCCCTACAGAGCCCCCAAAACTTACCGTCAGTGCACTGGTTAGCATTGAACTGTAGAGGTTGTGCTTACTTAGTTCGCCTTTCCGCCGCGATATACTATGCAACACATTCGGAATGCCCGGACGCACCGGACTTCGAACCATAAACTTAACGATAAGGACAGTGAGCAAAATCCCGATAATGGGAAGGATGAAGTAGATCGAGTTCCCTTCATTTTTTTCGATCACCAGATTCACAAAATCCTGAAGTTTCCAAACAATATTTTTCAGGATTGTTGCCAACACACCAACAATCACCCCAATGAAAACACTGAGTGCTACGATAAACTTCCGTTCACTAAGGTGGCGAAGCCTCCAACGGTGAAAACGTGCCGCATACGAAAACTTACCTTCCATTTTCATCGAGGTTTTGGTCGAATCTGATGAAAGTTAAGAAATCTATTTCTTCTTTTTAAAGATATCTTTGATGGATTGCCATATTTTTTTCGATTCCTTCTTTTCGTTTGAATCAGATGTCTTATCTCCGGTAGCCCGATCATTCTTATGAAAGATGTTACTAATCCAATCCCCAACCGATTCTTCCGGCAAGTCTTCGCGATAAGGTTCAACCGACAACTTAGCCAACAACCTAGGTTTTGGCTGCTGAAATGAGGCATATTGCATTCGTTTATACCGCGAATCGGCGTACAGTTTCGTATAGAATTTACCGACAATCGGAAGAGCCATATACGCTCCCTGTCCGTAAGTGGTACTTCTGAAACGAATAGAAGGATCATCTGCTCCGACCCAGCAACCAGTCACCAGGTTTGGAGTTACTCCCATAAACCAACCATCGGAATTATCCTGGGTTGTTCCTGTTTTTCCGGCAAAGTCACCCCCGATATGGTAAACAGAACGAATGCCCGCCCCCGTGCCGTCGGAGATAACAGACTCCATCATGTGTACAATCATCCGGCAGTTTTCCGGATCAATATCCGTTTTTACTGGTGTGGGCTTATCAAATTTCTTGAGCACCTTTCCTTGGGAATCTTCAATTGTGACCAAATAATGAGGTTCGATATACACGCCATCGTTTAATATGGTGGCATAAGCCGAAACCATTTCCTTCAGACTAATAGAAGCTACTCCCAAGGCCAAAGAAGGATATTCGGGCAGTTTGGCTGTAATTCCCAAATCGCGGGCTGTCTCAATGGTTTCGTCAATACCGGTTTCCATTAACACGTCCACTGCAACTGTATTGATCGACTTGGCCAAAGCTCCCTGCATGGAATAATATCCCTCGTAATCGGGGTGCGAGTTTTGCGGCGACCAGTCCTGGTAATCATGGTACACCTTACGCTCGTTCGAAAAGTAATCGTCTGGCTCCAACCCGTTTTCCAGGGCCGACAGATATACAAAAGGTTTGAAAGTCGATCCAACCTGACGAGCCGAATTCACGTGATCGTATTTGAAATAACGGAAGTCGATACCGCCAACCCATGCTTTCACCTCACCGGTTGAAGGTTCAACCCCCAGGAAACCGGCATTCAACAGGCGCAAATAATGTTTCAACGAATCCAATGGAGTCGCCACAACCTGCTTATCGCCCGACCAGGTGAAAAGAACCATATCCTGTTTCTCATTAAAAGCCTTCTTAATTTCAGCATCCGATTTTCCGGCTGCTTTCATCTTCCGGTAACGTTCCGACTGCTTCATGGCTCGTGTCAAAATATTCGGTTTGCGAGTCCAGGGTGAAGAACCTTTCCAGTGGTTATCGAATACGGTTTGCAGGTTCTTCATATATTCCTTAACCGCCGACTCAGCAAAATACTGATAATCGTAGTTGACCGTTGTTTTAACCTTTAGGCCATCAGTATATAAATTGTAAGGATCACCATTCTCCTTTTTGTTGTCTTTGCACCATTCCAACAATTCCGGTTTCAACATTTCCAGAAAATAAGGAGCAGGTCCCTCGTTGTACGAAATCCTTTTATAGTGTAAAGTCAGGGGCTTCTCCTGAAATACCCGGCCTTGTGCCTCACTCAAATAGTCATTCTTCACCATTTGCGTGATCACCACATTACGACGTTCCCTGGCATGATCTGGATGCAAACGCGGATTATAGTAATTATTGGCTTTCAACATCCCAATCAGAACTGCAGCTTCATCAACCGTTAAATCCTTGGGACGTTTGCTAAAAAACCGTTCTGCGGCAACATCAATTCCATAGATATTTTCACCAAAAGGAACCGTATTCAGATACAAGGCTAGAATCTCCTCCTTGGTGTAAATCCGCTCCAAACGGTAAGCAATAATGGCCTCGCGCAACTTATTCACCGGCATCGAGATAAATCCCAGGTTATTTCGGGGAAACAGGTTTTTGGCAATCTGCTGACTAAGCGTACTACCGCCACCAGCGCTCCGATCCTGCAAGATCAAAGTCCGGACAAAAACGCGCATCAAGGCAACCTCATCAATACCCCGGTGTTCGTAAAAACGGGAATCTTCGGTAGCTACCAAAGCATGAATCACATTGGGTGATATTTCTTCGTAACGTACATTACTTCGATTCTCGATATAATAACGCCCCAGCAGCTTTCCCTTGGCCGAGAATACTTCAGATGCCTGCGGATTTTTAATATCGTGCAACTGAGCGGTACTAGGCACATATCCCCAAAAACCCAAATAAACAGTTGTGAAAAACAGGGCAAATAAGATGATACCAATACCGGCAGCTTTCAAGAATAAAATCAGAATCCGGCGCCCGGGGGAGGACTTCTTCTTCGAACTCTTTCTTTTTCCACCCGAAGCTTTCTTTCGAGGTTTGGCTGTTGGCTTTTTATTTGTTGCTGTTTTTTTAGAAGGCATGTGTATTGTTTTCTGTTTTCAATATGATGGCTTAATCTGCAATCAAAACTATATAAATAAGCTTAAAGACTCTCGCGAATTTAGGAGGAACAGACAAACTTTTCAAAAAAATATTTGTCTCTATAGTTAAACGAAGAAATAATAAACCATGAAAGTGTGTATTACAGGAGCTTCCGGATTTATTGGGCAATCCATCACTCAAGCTTTACAGCAAATGGGCTTCGAATGTATTTCAATACATAGAAACTGGCTTTATAACGAGCCGGAAAAGCTTGTCTCTGTTCTTTCGGAATGTAACACCGTTATTAACCTGGCAGGAGCACCGATTATACAGCGCTGGACGGAAAGTACAAAAACAACAATATACAATAGCCGAGTGCTAACGACCCGAAATTTAACCAAGGCCATTACCGAATTGCCACAACAAAAACGACCGCAAACATTTATTTCGGCATCAGCCGTTGGCATTTACCAAACGGGACTGAAACATGATGAAAGCAGCGAGACATTTGACCAGGGTTTTCCGGGTCAGCTTGTACGCGATTGGGAAAAAGCTTCTGAAAAACTAGCCGGTATTAGCCGAAGAGTGATCTTTCGAATCGGTGTGGTCCTCGGCCGTGAATCTCAGACTATTAAGCGTTTAAGACCACTATTCCGTTTGGGCTTGGGTGGGAAAATTAGTTCAGGCGAACAAGCTTTCCCCTTCGTTCATATCGCTGATTTAGTTGAAGCTTTCACAACTGCCTTAACCGATACCAGCTACGATGGTGTTTACAATCTAGTAGAACCAGATGCAATTACCAACAACGATTTCACCCGGGCATTTGCGCAAGCCGTTCATCGCCCTGCCCTATTTCCGGTACCGGCGGTTGCTATGAAATTACTTTACGGACAAGCTGCAAGTTTATTACTCGAAGGAAGCCAGGTATTACCAAAGCATCTTATGCAACAGGGCTTTGAATTTAAATACCCAACCATCGAAAAAACACTTACAGAAATCCTTTCAAACTAAAAAAGCCCCGCTTTACAGCAGAGCTTATATCTCAGTTTTCGACTTTCTGGCTAAAATTTCAGCTTTCCTTGCGGATCCGGAGTTTGTGTCAATTGATATTCTTCAATAATCTGGTCAATCATCATCAGGCATTTTCCGCAACTTGTTCCGGCTCTTGTGGCATACTGAATATCGGATGCATCAACAGCACCTTTCTTTAATTCGTTGATGATTTCCTGCTCCGAAACCATATTACAAAGACAAACCAATCGGTTACTCATGTTAACTTTCTATTTCCTGTTTTCTAATTGGTAGCGCAGCCTACTTTTCGGACATCCGATTTTCAATATGCAAACGAAGCTTCCGATAAACATCGATTACACGATCCGATTTGGTCATCGATTCATAAATTTTCTTAATCAATTGCCGTTCGGTTACCCAAATAAAGCTGGCCTTAAAATTAAGATCATAAACCATAGACATCAGAAAAAGTTTAAAGTCGGCCAGCGATTGCAAATCTTTTTTCGCCACAGTCTTCTCCGCATTTAGACTCTTCAACACTGCATCGCTTGCGGCAGGAAGTTTAGGCAAGTTGTAGCTAACACTGGGCAAATTGAAGGTTCCATCGCGCTTTAACATCGACACAACTAATTCCCAATTATCCATTTTATCTGCATCGCGCAAAATATGCCCAAACAACAGCGTTCGTTTATCTTTCGGGCTAAAAGCAATTTTGTTATGCCCGCCAATCACTTCGGTAAGCAAAACCTGGTCTTCCTCGTCCAATGCTTTAAAAAAGATTTGGTCCGAGATCAACTCAACACTCAATGCCGCATGATCTTCCGAACTACTATCATCAAAATGCTGGTATTTTTCGAACTGAGCAAAACGCCCAACATCGTGTAATAAACCAATCAATTCAATAAAAATTTGTTCCGACTCCTCCAAATCCAGCGCCTTCGCCAAATAAAGACAGTTAGCAGCCACCCGAAGCGAATGATCTCGCTTCATTTGCAAATTCTCCGTCACGGCAAAATCAGAAGCCTTAATGAATTTGGCTGCCAGCTGCTCAAAAAAAAGTTTTCCCTCGTCAATTGTAACTTGATTCATAAAATCATTTTCGCAATTACCGGCAAAAATAGACTATTTCGTTATTTAAAGTGTCTAAAATCGAATTCATTTTTCAACAAGCCACCAATAATAAGCTCCCCGCAAGTTTTTTCGAATTTATGATGGAAAAAAGAATGTTTTACTATTTTTGCATCGCTCTTGGCCCCATAGTTCAATGGATAGAATACAAGATTCCGGTTCTTGCGATCTGGGTTCGAGTCCCGGTGGGGTCACAAAAAGCCGCGTAAATCGTGGCTTTTGTTGTTTTACGGGACGATTTGGGGAACGCCATTCGCCTTTTCATACCTCGTATTTTACTCATAGTAATTAATTACAAGACAAAAGATTCAGTAAACTTACATGAAGCTTTTTGTCTTTCATCCCAGCTATTCAAGCCATTCGACCAATGTATGAATTGTCCTACCACTAGCCTGAATATTACCATCGTTTCAGTCCTCATTCCCCGACCTTTGTATCAAAAGTTTAATTGTTATGAAGGATCATATAAATACAACTGAAATTGATGACCTGAGAAGCGCCATCGAACACTTAAAAACATTACCTCAACAATATCACGAAACCAATGTTCTCATCAATCCGGATGCTGATCTGGCTGGAGTTTATAAACAAATCGGAGCCGGCGGAACAGTGGTTCGACCAACCCGTTTAGGCCCGGCAATGATGTTTAACAATGTTGAAGGATACCCCGATGTTCGCGTATTGGTGGGCTTACTTGCTGAACGTACACGAGTTGCATCGATGTTAGGTTCAACAAAAGAAGATGTAGGGAAATTTATGGGACAGGCTCGCAAAAATGCGATTTCACCAGTTGTTGTCGACGCCTCGAAAGCATTATGTCAGGAAGTGGTATACCGTGCTGGCGATCCCGATTTTGATATTCTAAAGATCCTACCAGCACCAACAAATACACCTATTGATGCCGGTCCGTATTTTTGCGAAGGACTGGTACTCGGGACCGACCCAGAAACCGGTCACTCGGATGTGACCATTCACCGCCTGTGCGTACAGAGCAAAGACGAAATTTCGATCTTTTTTGCGCCAGGCCGCCACATCGATGCGTTCCGCGAGAAAGCCGAGAAAGAAGGCAAGCCGCTACCCGTTACCATCAATATGGGATTGGACCCGGCCATCCTAATTGGTGCTTGCTTTGAAGCTCCAACAACTCCATTCGGATTCGACGAGCTTTCAATTGCAGGCGGGTTACGCCAAAAGCCGGTTGAGCTGGTTCCGGCTTTGACGATCAATCAAAAATCAATTGCCAAAGCTGAGATTGTTATTGAAGGTGAAATTCTTCCAAACGTACGGGTTGTTGAAGACCAAAATACGAACACAGGACACGCGATGCCGGAGTTTCCCGGCTACAATGGAGCAGCGAATCCATCATTGCCTGTGATTAAAGTAAAGGCTATAACAACCCGGAAAAACCCAATTTTGCAAACATTGGTTGGCCCGGGTGAAGAACACACGAACTTAGCCGGTATCCCAACGGAAGCCAGCATTTACAATGCTGCAGAAGATGCACTACCCGGCTTGGTAAAAAACGTTTACGCACATACAGCCGGAGGTGGAAAATTCCTGGCTATCATGCAAATCAATAAAAAGCGTCCGGTTGACCAGGGTCGTGAACGTCAGGCTGCCTTGATTGCCTTTGCTAGCTATAACGAACTAAAACAGGTAATTCTGGTTGATGACGATGTAGATATTTTCGATACGGACGATGTGATGTGGGCCATGACCACCCGTTACCAGGGAGATGCAAGCACGGTATTCATTCCGGGCGTTCGTTGTCACCCGCTTGATCCTTCTCAAGATCCGGCATTTGATTCAAAAATCAGAATGCACGGACTATCTACTAAAACAATTTTCGACTGCACTGTCCCCTTCGACCTCAAAGAAATATTCGAACGGGCCAAGTTCAAAGAAGTAGATGCCACACCCTATCTACCTGAATGGTATAAATAAAAGCCGAAAACAATTTCAAAAACAGAAAAGCATGTGAACATGGTCTTTGCCCATCGCCAAAGATCATGCTTTCACAACAATCACTAAAAACAAAAATACATGCTACCAATAGGTCCATTAATTGATTCAGGAGCTACGCTATCCGGTGCATTGATCGGTGCAGCTTTGGGCCACAAAATTCCCGACTCGCTGAAAAAAATGCTGCCCTTAACCTTCGGCGCAGCCTCCATGGCAATGGGAGTTGTCATGATCGTAAAAGTCAACATACTTCCGGCTGTCATCTTAGCACTACTCCTTGGCTCAACAATGGGAGAACTTTTAAAAATTGAAGGCCGAATTGGAATAGCTGCCAAAAGTATACAAGGTCCTATTCAGCGATTCTTCAAAAGCGAAGACAGCACCATCGACGAACATGTCATGCTCATGCAATATGTGAGTATACTGGTACTTTTCAGCGCTAGCGGAACCGGTATTTTTGGTGCTTTGAACGAAGGAATTACCCACGACACCACAATTCTTGTGTCGAAAGCTTTTCTCGACTTCTTCGGAGCAACCATTTTCGGAGCAACCATTGGTTACATTGTTGTTACAACAGTTATTCCTCAAATAATTATTCTTGTTGGTCTCTACTACCTGTCGAGCGTCATCCTCCCATTGACTACCGACGCTATGATTCAGGATTTTTCAGCTTGCGGAGGCATTATCATGCTTGTCACCGGCTTACGTATTTGCAACATCAAGAATTTTCCGATAGCAAATATGCTTCCAGCTTTACTGCTGGTGATGATTATTTCGCACTACTGGGGAATTATATTTTAAATCCAGAACATGAGTAGAAAAAAGAACCTTCAGGAAATATGGGATTTCGTTCAAGATAACCATGTCTTAAGCGCAACTGCAGCGTGGGATGAGGAGCTGTGGTCAGTAAATTTGTTTTATACCTCCGACCAAAACAACGGCTGTGTTTGGGTGATGACTGACGAAAATACCCAACACGGAAAGTTGATGTATAAGAATAAGGCTATTTCGGGTACCATAAGCAGCCAGGAAGCCAACATCCATCTGCTCAAAGGAATTCAGTTTTTAGGAATCATTGAGCTTATCAAAGATGGTGAAGAATACAAAAACGGACTTAAACGCTATCAGAAAAGATTCCCGGTTGCTCACCTGCATAAAAAAGCACTTTGGAAACTTTCTTTTACAAAAATCAAATTGACAAATAACACCTTAGGCTTTGGGACAAAGCTGTTGTGGGAAAAAGAAGCAGTTCATGACTAAAAGAAAAAGAATAATTGTTGGTATCAGCGGAGCATCCGGCTTTCAATATGGAGTAAAAGCATTGGAGTTACTGAAAACACAGGAAATCGAAACACACCTGGTCATTTCCCGATCAGCTGATATGGTCCGGAAATATGAGACTCATTTCAGTAGGCAGGAAGTCTACGAATTGGCCGATGTGGTTTATCCCCTTGAAGATGTGGGTGCAGCCATTGCAAGCGGCTCATTTAAAACCATGGGGATGCTCATTGCCCCTTGTTCAGTAAAAACAATGTCGGAAATTGCGACCGGAGTAACGAGCTCATTGTTGTCGCGAGCTGCCGATGTGGTTCTGAAAGAACGCCGTAAGTTGGTTATGATGTTCCGCGAAACACCACTTCATGCTGGGCACATCAAAACTATGGCAACCGTAACCGAAATGGGGGGGATTGTCATGCCACCGGTACCGGCCATGTACAAGCAACCTCAATCAGTCGATGAGCTGATCACGCATTCGGTGGCACGCGCCCTCGACTTATTCGATATCGAAATCGATATTCCACGCTGGAGTTATGAGCACATGGCACGCTAACTTAAATGGACCTAGCCAATCAGTGGCGATCAAAATATTTTTTGTATTATAGAGCAAAAGAACGAAGTCGCTATGAATACAAATCAATCGTCAAGAACGATTCATTATGATGGACTTTACAAAGAAGAAAGCTCCCATTTATACGACTATATCTTTAGTGAAGATATACAAACCCGCAGCAAAGATTTTCAATGGGAAATTGCTTCACATTTTCACTCCCGGTTATACCAATTCTTTCTGGCTGAAAAAGGAACAGCTAAATTTCAAACCGACGATTTGACCTTTGAACTGGAAGCACCATTTTTTGTTTTTATACCACCCAACTGCAACCATGGCTTTCAGTTCAACGAACTCATTCAAGGTAACCTCTTCACATTCTCCAGCTTTTACACGGAAAGCCTTCGTTCTATCCCAGCATATGCTGATTTAATGGGCAGTAAAGAAATTCAATGGGCTAGCAAACTAGTAACCAAAAGCTTGGAAGAGCTCCTAGACATCAGCCAACGAGCTCACAATGAAATATTTTCGGAAAACGAGCATAAAACCGAAGCTTTACAACTTACAATCGCTTCTTTATTTTTGACGATATCCCGAATTAAACATTCGGATCAGGCACGAAATACAAACGATCGAGGTTTGGAATATTTCAAAAGATTTACCGACCGTATCCAGCATTATAAAGATCCTTCTATCCCACTTCAGCAATACGCAGATGATTTGAATATATCAACCGGACATCTCAACCGTATTTGCCGAGCAACAAAAAATAAATCAGCTCTACAAGTAATTCAAGAGATCGTTATTCAGCGGGCAAAAGTATTTTTACATCACACCACATACAGCATCAACGAAGTAGCGTATCAACTCGGCATCGATGATCCTTCCTACTTTATTCGACTATTTAAGAAACAAACGGGATTGACGCCAGGACAGTTCAGGGCACAAAAGTTTTCAAATTTGCATTAAACAGGAACCTAATAATTCCAGGACACCTACCCGTTCAACTGTTCCATCACCTGTTTCACATCTTTGTTATCCGGGTAAAGTTTCAGGATGTCTTTGCATAAATTCAGGGCCTTCTGCCTTAAGTTATTGTTGAGATAGAACTGCAACAGCTCCATGCGGCTGTTCAGGTCATTCATAACTTCGACTTCCTTTTTCAAATAAGTCTCTGCTTTTCCCTTTTCCTTCATGAAATCATACAACATACCGATATTGTGATTGACACGGGGATACTTCGGATCCAGCTCACTTGACTTCAGCAGGGTTTTAAGCGATTCGTCATATTTACCCACTTCACTCAGCAACAAACCCAACGAATACAAGGCATGTGCATCATCCGGCGCTCGTTTTAGGTAATTCCGAAAACACTGCTCCGCTTTGTCGTTCTGCCCCGTCTGGTTGTACACGTATGCCAGGTTCAGATTTACAAAATACATCTCCTTATCCTGTTCCAGGGCTAATTTGAAATACTTTTCAGCCTCGGGGTATTGCTTCCGGTAGTAGTAGAAGTTCGCCAGGTTGACTTTTCCCGTCGGGAAGTCGGCATTATAAAACAAAACCTGCTCATGCTCAGCTAATGCTTTGTTATAATAGGATTTATACTTGGCAGGAATATGATCTTCACCAATTTGAACCAGCCTTTGGACAGCTGCCACCCGAATGGCTTTTGAATCATCGGTCAAGGCATTCAATAACCGGTCAATATTTTGTTGCGTTGGTTCTTCCATCGAACGCAAGGCTTCAAGCTTAATTCCGGGACTCGGACTGCCCAGGTATTTATCAATCACGCCACTCAGCGAATCCGCAAAGTAAGTTCCCATTTCCTGTACTGCTAAACTCCGCACATTGGGTGGATAAAGCTCATTGTCAGCAATCTCCTTTA
>NZ_JBZQJF010000259.1:0-15118 GCF_059905295.1 Mangrovibacterium sp. | reverse complement strand
CGGAACAGCCGTTCGCAACATCTCGTTGGTTGCTGATAATCCCGAGCATATTGAAGGAAAAGTAAACGGTCAACAGATCGTAATTCTCACCCAATATGTGAAGAAATCGAATTAGAAGGTCAACTTCTTCTAAAACATATCAAAAGGCAGATGAAGAACTATTCTTGATCTGCCTTTTTTTGATATCCGGATTCGTTAACTTCTCTACAGAATGTTAACCCTTTAGCAATAGGTCGCTGAACCTATATGAAAATCAGACCGTACATACCCTTAGTGATCGATCTGAATTCAACTCTCCTCACATCTTGTAGATCTTAAATTAAAGGTAAAATAGTTTTAATCTTAAATTTATGAATTATGAAAAACAAGAGCAGGTCGATCTTGTATTGTTGTGTTTTTGTTATCGGCGGATTGTTGTTGACAATATTGAATACAAGTTGCGACACGGTTGGGACAGACGAAATGACGACCGGAAATCAAGACGAATCAGTGCTGAAAAGCAAGTCTTTTTTACCTGAGTTTCCAGGGGCAGGAGAATTCGTAGTTGGGTTTACAAATCCTTACCTGGCCTTTGAGACCGGAAAAGTATTTCACTATGAAGGAGAAACCGAAGATGGTATGGAAACGAATGATGTTACAGTGACAAGTGACACGAAGGAGATCCTTGGAGTAAGCACCACGATTATTCGTGATGTCGTCTATCTCGAAGGAGAAATGACTGAGAATACAGAGGACTATGTTGCCGAAGATACGGAAGGTAATGTTTGGTACTTTGGTGAATACAGTGAAGAATATGAAGATGGAGAACTTGTCAGTATTGAAGGCTCATGGGAAGCCGGGGTAGACGGAGCAATGCCTGGTGTTCTAATGTTTGCCAACCCGCGAATGGGAATGAAGTATCAGCAGGAGTACTATGAAGATGAGGCCAAGGATATGGCGATGGTAATCAATTTGAATAAGAAGGTTGAAATTGATTTTGGAACCTTTGAAGGATGTCTGGAAACCTTGGAATGGTCGCCACTTGAACCGGGAGTTCGCGAACACAAATTCTACAAAAAAGATGTAGGTTTGGTTCAGGAATTACAGCCCCGGGGAGGAAGAATAACCTCAGACTTGGTGGCAATAGATTTACCCTGAAAAATAAAAAGGCTCCATTCGGAGCCTTTTCTCTTAACTAAACTATTGATTTATCAGTAAGGTAATTGCTACTACCCAACTACCCTAATTTCAGGAGATTTACTAAATAAACTTTTCACGCTTTTGCAGGTTGAACAAACCATACAAAATAAAAACCACAGCACCTGTTGCCAGGAATATCCGGTTTTTAAGTGCAATGCCAGCCCAAACCAGTTCGCTCATGTTACGGGGAACACTAAACGGATTCAGAAAGATATTCCACATCGTGCGCTGGAGGGTGTTCTGCAAAATTAATGCCAAAACTCCCAGTATAACCATGACTACTGCTGTTCCATTCCCGTTTTTGATTATGGTTGAGAACATAAATGCCATACTACCAAGGAAAAGAACAGGAAACATGATTTGTCCGGTCATCTCAAATAAACTAACCGGTGCCAGAAAAATGTAGCTGAGAACCGAAAATCCGAAAAGGATGATGGCAACCAGAACAAAAACAAGGATCAGCCGAACCAGCCAAACTTTGTAGCGGTAGTCGGGTATTCCGAAGAGGATTTCGAGGATGCCTGCATCTACATCATTTTGGATGCCAAAGGTCATGGGGTAAAAGATGAGCAGGATAGCCGGGAAAACGAGGATTCCGTAAACGAACTCTTCATCAGGCGATGCTCCGTTAATGATTCCCATGATGGCAATGAAAATGTAAAAAGCCAAAGCCGCCAGCATGAACCAAATAAAACGTCCGGCAAAGATGATCCGGAAATTGTATTTGATCATGCTTCCAATCAGGTTGGTTGTATTTTTAATTTTTTGTTTTTCCATCATTTCAAATCTTTAATCAAACACAAATAGGCATCTTCCAGCATCGGTGTCACTTCAATGGCATCGGGTGCCGGTTTTTCTTTAGCCAGAATGCGCACCCGGATTTTGTCTTCAACCCGCATGTGGTGAACAACCATCTGCTTATTCGGCATTTTGTCGAATTCAGCTGCCGGAACATCATACTGCCAAACCAGGTTTTCTGCCAGATCGACCATCTCCATTGGCGTACCGTGGTATTTCACCCGGCCACGGATGATAACGGCAACTTGGTTGCATGAGCTGGCAATATCTTCGATGATGTGGGTTGAAAAGATGACGATCCGTTCACGACTTAATTCAACCAACAGGTTGCGGAAGCGAATTCGCTCACGTGGGTCGAGGCCGGCTGTCGGTTCATCCACAACAAGAATCCGCGGTAAGTGCAACAGGATTTGAGCAATACCAATCCGTTGTTTCATACCGCCTGAGAAGGAACCAATTTTCTCGGTACGGCGGTCGAACATATGAACTGCTTTCAGAACATATTCCAGTCGTTTGTGCCGTGTTTCAACATCAGTCAATCCTTTCAGCAACGCTTGATATTCGAGGTAATCCCAGGCCGGCATGTTTTCGTAAGTTCCGAATTCCTGGGGCAGGTATCCAATTAAGCCTTGCAGCTCTTCGCGTTTTTCCTGGGTATCAATGCCGTTAATCCAAATCTTGCCGTAGCTCTGTTCCAGGATTCCGCAAATGGTACGCATCATCGTGGATTTACCGGCACCGTTAGGGCCAAGCAAACCAAACATCCCCGTGTTAATTTCCAACGAAACACCGTTGAGAGCTTTGAAAGGAACTTTACGTTTGCCTATCAACGGAATTTGTTTCACCAAACGGAACGTGGCGCGACGAAGAGAGCCAAATCGTCCCGTAATACGGTTAACATTGATATTCTCTTCGTACAGGCGTTTGGCGGTAATAGAAATCACTAAGCCCAGGTACCATAAGGCTGCAAAGGCAACGACCAACCCAATGTATTTTGTTTTCTCGTAAAGGATAACCAGCTCAATCAATGGTAAGATCCAGAAAATAAACTGGTAACTTCGTTTGTCGAGTGTGGTGTATCGCTTTTTCTGAGTTGCTTCAAAACGATTGTTCCAGTAGATGCGTATTGGTTTCCAAATCGACAACACGTAGAAATAGACCATCAGCATCATAAAAGCAATCCACAAGGCTTGCCCAAGGAAGATGAAGGTGAAATAGATCAGGAATCCCAGTAACGGAACTTGCCAGATTAGTTGATCGAATTCGCGCCAGCTGCGGAATTCTTTTTCCAGTCCTGCTCGTCGGCGAATATTCAGTCCGCCGATCCATTCGCGGGAGAAACGTCCCGGACGGTCGTAAATCTTCACCAGGTTTTGAATGCGTATTTGAACTCGTTCGTCCGGGCCAATCAATTTGGTTGCAGCTTTCTTCAAACTATTCAGTACGAACCAGATTGTTCCGGGAATGAGCACAACGGCCAAAACGGTGTCGAGCATTTGCCAAACCAGGTCGTCAACCTTGAACCAGATTAGCGCGAAGGCAGCAACAATTAATACGAGTTGAGTTGTTTTCAACTTCCAGCTTAAGGAATAGAACCATTCGAGTGCATTTTCCAACCCGGAATATAAGGTTGGAATAAAGATCAATGTGAGCAATGTACTTACAGCTAAACCACCAATAACGATAATGGCGAAAGGAGCTCCGATTACGCTGACGTATTCGGCTTGTCCCATGGCTAAAGGCACCATGGCCACGATGGTGGTGATGGCTGTAATTAAAATCGGACGTACGCGCGATAAGCCGGCCATCATCAAAGCACGAGAGCGGCGATAGCCACGTTTACGTAAAATATTACTGTAATCGATTAGGATGATCCCGTTGTTGACGACGACACCCAGCAAGATCAGGAAGCCAATCATGGTGTTGGCATTGAACAGGCTATTGCCGGTAATGATTAGCGCAATGAGCGAACCTATGGCAGCTAACGGGATGGAGAACAGTAAAACGAAGGGTGTAACTACCGATTCGAACACGGAAGCCAGGATCATAAAGATCAACAGGATGGCGGCAGTGATCAGAAAGTAAAATTCATCCAGATCATTTTCCTCGTGTATCACCTCGGCTGCCATACCTGTCGGGAAATTATAGTTGGCTATCAGGTTGTCAATTTCGTAGCGGTATGATGCCAGGATATCGTTTGAACTTTGAGCTTCGCTGTCGAAGCTGTAGGTAATCTCAATCTGCTTTTCCTGGTTCACCCGGTTGATGGTCGATAAGCCACGGGCATAAACCAGCTTCGTGAAATTCTGCAGATCGTGCAAACCTCCACTGGCATCAGCCACCTGAACCTTCTTCAGGTCGTCCATGGTGCGGGTATCATCTTCTTCCTCTTCAGATCCGTCTTCCTGGTTGATGATGATTTCATATTCATCTGTTCCCTGGTTGAAGGAGACACCTGTTGAGATTTCACCGGAGAAGGAATTGAGCTCGCTGGCGACATTGTTCAGTGTGATGTTATATTCGGTCATCAACAACGGGTCGAACTTCATGTGAACTTCCGGCTGATTGTCGGATACGTTTAGCCGGGAGCTATTGATTATGTCCATGTTATCGAGGAAGTATTTCAAATCTTCGGCCACTGTTTGCATCGATTCAAAATCCTGTCCTTTCAGAACAATCTTTTCCGATTCGGTACCAATACCCAGCAGGCGTTGGAAGTTGGCCATCATGTTACGACCACCTCCGCCACCGAAACCTCCACTGTTGCCCGAGCTGCTCTCTTCCATCGAGATTTCAGCCGGGCGAATATTCTTCACCGATTCGTAAACCGCGTTCTTAATTTCGGCAAAGCTTCGGTCGTTTACTTTTTCGTAGTCATCCACCAGCTTCAGCGTAACGTTGGCCGATTCCTCCTCAATACGGCTGACAACATCCAGTTTTTCGGGAACATCATTGAGCTTATCTTCGATCTTCTTCACCGTTTCATCGGTTTTCTGAAGACTCGACCCCGTAGGCATAGTAATGTAGAGTTGAATCTGGTTATTTTCAACTTCGGTTAGGGAGCTAACACTAACGGTCAATGCCAGGAATATGGTAATGAAAAAGACTGCAACAGCTCCGAGTACTGTTCCTGCAGGATTTCGCATGCACGACTTCAGCAGTAGCAGGTAAATCTGAACCATGCGGTTGTTGGTGGTCACTTTTTCGAAAGCGATTTGTTTGCTTCGGCGTCCTCTTAATATAAAGTGAATCGCCATGGGGACAAAAAGCAAAGCTACGACCAAAGAAACCAGTAAGGTTGAAATGATGGAAACTCCGACATTCTTGCCGAGCATTTCAATCATGTAGTTGCTCGAGAACAAAAAGGGAAGGAAAACAGTGATTGTTGTCAGAGTGGCTGCAACAATCGACCGCCATACTTCTGTTGTACCCTGGGTGACTGCAGTATCGGGATCGACGCCTTTCCCTGCCAGCCGGTAAATATTTTCGAGTACAACTACACTGTTGTCGAGCAACATTCCTACGGCCAGGGCCATACCAACCAGCGTAAGGCTGTTCAATGTGATTCCGTAAGCGTAGAAAAAGTTGAAAGCCGTGTAAATTGATACGGGAATGGCCAAGGCGATGAATGCGACAATGCGGGCATTTTTCAGGAACATCCACAACACGAATACAGCCAGTAAACCCCCAATCAGGGCCAGGTTGATAATTTGGTTGATGTTATCTTCCATGGTTTCAGCCGAGTTGCTTTGAACTACCAGCTGAACATCTTTGGACTTCAGTTTTTCATTCAACTTGTTGATCAGTTCCAGTACTTTGTGAGAAAGCTCAATCTGGTTGGCCTGTGAATCGTTCACCAGTTGAATGGTGATGGCATCCAATCCGTTTACCCGGCTGTAGCTGGTTTGTTCTTTTACTCCGAAGCGGACTTCAGCAACATCTTTCAACAGGATGGGACCATCGGCAACAACCAGGTTTTCGATATCTTTAACCTCGGAATACTGAGCCGTAACGTGTACAAAGTAAAGCTGATTTTGCTCGTAAAGGTTCCCGACATAGGTGCGCGATTGTGCGTTTTGCGACAGGACCGAACGAATTTTGGCTGGCGTAATATCGTAAGCTTCGCAAGCTCCTTTGTCAGGGATAATCTCGATGGATTTTTCCTGTCCCCCGTAAACATTGACCCCGGCAATACCGTCGAGGTTTTCCAGCTCGTTGGTAACTTCTTCGTCAACCACATTGCGAACACGATCCACACCGCCGCTACCCCGCGCCTGAAGTTCCATAAACTGGTTGTTCATTTGCGTCAGGTCGATCCGGTTTACGCTTACCTTAATGCCTTCGGGCAGGCTTGATTGCATTTCATTCACCTTTTCCTGTAGCTTCAGGTAGGCAAAGTTGAAATCGACATTCTTTTGGTAATAAACCACGATGCTTCCCCGGCGGGAGTTGATGGTTGATTCGAGTGATTCAATACCCTCCAGCGTGCTGATAGCTCCTTCCAGCGGAATCACGACCTCGTTCTCCAGGTAGCTCGGATCCGACTCCTGCGTCGAAGTTGCCTGAACATAGAGAAAAGGCAGTTCTGCATTGGGAAGAAGCTCCACGCTCAGCTGCTTGTACGACACATACCCCAGCAGGGTGAGGCCGAGGAACAGCATGCTGATCAGGGTTTTTCTATCTATTATAAATCTCATAGTTCCGATCCTTCAGCTTTGGGTTTTACAAAGCGGTCTTTAATGCTTTCGAAGATCTCGTAAACACAGGGGATAACCACCAGCGAAAGCAGGGTTGAGGTGACCATACCACCAATTACAGCTAATGCCATAGGGGAGCGCAACGATGCGCTTTCGCCAATGCCCAGTGTTAGCGGGAGCAAAGCCAGAATGGTTGTTAAACTGGTCATTAAAATGGGGCGAATCCGCTGTTGGCCGGCTTGTAAAATTGCATCGTGGCGGTTGAGGCCTCCTTTACGCAATTGTAAAATCCGGTCGACCAAAATAATGGAGTTGTTTACCGCAATACCTGCCAGCATGATGATACCGATGAAAGCCATCATGTTGAATGATTTTCCCAGGATGAAAAAGGTCAAGATTGAACCAACCACGGCCAAAGGAATCGTCAGTAAAATGGTAAACGGATGCAGTAATGACTCGAACTGTGAGGCCAGTACCATATACACCAAAATGATGGATAACAAAAGGGCAAATCCTAAGCTATGCATCGATTCCTGACGCTTGGCTTCCTCTCCACTGATGTTGATTTTGTAATCCAGTGGAAGGCTAATCGGGGCAATGGCCGCTTTAACTTCCTTCACTGCTTGGTCGAGCGGAGTATTTTTATCCAGTTGCGCTGTAATCTTTCCAATCCGGTTTTGGTTGCGGCGGAAAATCTCTTTGGGTGATTGACCCATCTTGATTTGTGCCAGCTCGTTGACGAAAAACTCTTGCCCATCACCGGTTATCTTAAGATCGTTGAGGGTGGAGAGTGTTTTCTCCGGTAGTTTCAGGGTGATATCCTCCATTTCACCAAGTCGCTCAACCTGTCCTGCCGTTTTTCCTGACAGCTGATCTTCTATTTGGGAAACAACTGTACTGACGCTCAGGTTGTGCATTCCGGCACGCATACGATCCACCATGATTTCTACTTCCGGCGAGCCTGCTTCCATTGACGATTCGACGTTGTAAATACCGTTCAGTCCTTCAACTTTGCTTTTTACCTGGGCAACGAGACCTTCAATTTCATCCAGGTCAGTGCCTTGTACCTCAACGACCAATGGTGGTTCGTCGGTGCCCATTATACTTTTCAGTGCTGTTTCATCCTGCGTATAGCTGATTTCTGTATCGGGTATTTCGCCGAGTGTGTTACTAATCGCTTTGATGGCTTCAGTTGAAGCAATGCGGCTGTCGTCGTTTAAAATTATTTTGACTGTCGCTGTGTTTTCACCTTCAAAGATGGAGTTTTCGCTGGTACTCATTCCTGTTGAAGGTCCAATTTCACTATAAATCGTTTTCAGGTTGTCGCCCAACAATTCGCGAACAATGCCTTCAATATTTTCAACGGCCGAGCTCGTGCGTTCCAGTCGTGTCCCTTCAGCCATGCGAATGTCCATACTAAACTCGTGGGTCTCGGTTTTCGGCATAAATTCAGTGCCAATCATCGGAACCAGAGCCGCTGATATACCCAATAGAATGACAGCAAGTAAGATGACCATCCAACGCTTCTTCAGAACTTTATCCAAAAAGCGACCATAACCTTTTACCTCAACGGTGCTGACTTTTACCTGTTTTTTGTTTTTGTAGAACAGGTTGAAGAGCATGGGAATAACCAGGATGGCTACTGCCAATGACGAAACCAGCGAGAATGCAACTGTCCACGCTTGATCTTTAAAAAGCTCGCCTGATGCACCGTGCAAATAAACAATTGGCAGGAAGACCACAATGGTCGTTAAAGTAGAGGCGATGATAGCCCCGCTCACCTGCGATGTTCCTTCGATCGCAGCATCCGTTACCGACATACCTTCGTCGCGGTTGCGGAAAATATTTTCCATAACCACAATGGCATTATCGACCAGCATACCGGCACCCAATGCTAAACCACCCAATGTCATAATATTGAGTGTGAGGTCGTTGAAATACATTAGGTTGAAGGTGGCAATAATGGAGATTGGAATAGCGATACTGATAATAAGCGTACTCCCAATTCGGCGTAAGAAAAGGAAGAGCACAAATACGGCCAGCACAATCCCCATTAAGGCTGAGTTCTCAACTTCGCTGATCGCTCCCTGTATGAAATTTCCCTGGTTGGAAACAATGGTCAGATGGTAACCTGGAAGTGCTTTTTCGATATTCCCGATTTCTTTGCTGATGGCCTCAACTGCCTTTACCGTGTTGAATTTTGTTTCCTTGTAAATTGACAGTCCAAGACAGCGTTTCCCGTTCAGGCGTACAATATTCTCAGGTTCTTTATTTTCGATGCTCACTTTGGCTACTTCCCGGAGGAAAATCGGGGCATATCCGGCATTCTCATCATCGGCATTAATTTGCTTGTAGCCAACAATTACATTTTCAAAGTCGCTGACGTCGGTTAGCAGGCTAATGCCTTTTACGACATAGCGGGTACCCATTTCCTCAATGCTTCCGCCCGAAATACTTTGGTTGAAATTGGAGATTTTGGTTGAAATATCGTCCAGTGTCAAACCAAATGCATCCAGCATATACTGGTTGGTTTCAATCAATACTTGTGGTTCTTCTTCACCGGTAACTTCAACTTCGGCAACCCCTTCTAGCCGAACAAGTTCGTTTCGGATGTAGTTTTGTGCTACTTTCCGAAGTTCATTCATGTCATCAACATTGTCGTTGGTGAGACCAATCTCAATAACGGGAGTTGTATTCGGATCGTGCTGGGTGATGTTTATTTCATCCAGATCTGCGTTTTGAGCAAAGGAGGAAACAGCTTTCTGCAAATCCAGAAAGGCATCGTCCATATTTTTATTCCAGGCATATTCCACCGTAATTTGGGCGCTACCTACTTTCGAGATCGAGGAGACCTGTACCACATCCGATTGACGGATGGACAGTGCCTCGAGGTTCTCCACAAATTGCTTTTCAATCTCCTCAGGTGGCCGTTCACCGGCTTCCAGCTCAATGAATAAACGCGGATTATTCAGGTTGGGGAAAAGGTCGATCCCCAGTTTGTCGTACGAGATGTAGCCCAGCAGAACAACGCCAAGCACAATCATCAAGATCGTCACCGGGAATTTGACCGAAAATTCGCTTAACTTCTTCACGGTTTATCCCTTTCTATTTGATGATTTTTACTTTTGAACGGTTGCGGAGGGTTTCAAAACCTTTAACCACCAGGCGGTCATTTGCTTTCAGCCCGGATGTAATTTCTACACGGTCGTTATCTTCATAACCAAACGTTACTTGTTTTTCTTCAGCAGTACCCTTTGTTACAACATAGACAATTTTCCCGCGGCGGTTGGAGACAACCACTTTTTTCTGAATTACAACGACGCTGTCTTTTTTGTCGAGGATGATGTCGCTTTGGACAAACATACCCGGGCGAAGCAGTAATTTGGGGTTGTCGATTTCCAGCTTTCCGGTGAAGGTCCGGGTTTCGGTGCTGATGGCCGGCGATAATTCAGTTACCTGGCCGTGTAAGGTGTCGTTTGGAAGGGTATAGTTCATCACCCGAACGTCCTGACCTCGTTTTACCTCGTTGATGTACTTCTCCGGCAGGTTAACTTCGAGTATTAATTTATCGTAACTCATCAGGCTAACCACTTCAGTACCGCTGGCAACGCGGGTTCCCGGAGTATAAGTCGGCAAATCAGTTATGATGCCATCAAAAGGAGCCTTTACCTGAAGCTTGCCAAGCTGAATTTGTGCCAGTTCGTAGCTGTCCTTGGCATTTACCAGCGAAACTTCAGCATCGCTTAATTCACTTTGAGTAACTCCTCCCTTGTCAAACAGCGATTTTTGCTTTTCGTATGTTTGCTGGGCAATCTGAAGGCTTAGCTTTTTGGCTTCCAACCCAATGCCATTCATATATTCAGCATCCTGAAGCTCAACGATCGTCTGTCCTTTGCGGACTTTATCACCCAACGCAAATTTGCGTCCCGTTTGCGGATTGGTTTTCAAAATGTAGTCGCCGCTTGTTTCGGTCATTAAGGTCGCTTCAGCTGATGCAGTAACGGTTCCGGTTGTGTTAATCGTTTGCTCAATCGATCCAAGTTTAATATCCTCAACGGAAACCGGGATAGCCACATCGGTTTCGGCATCGCTGCTTTGGTTGTTGCAGGCTGACAGCCCGATAAGAGCGAATAGGGCCAGGGGAGTTAATGCTTTTATATTCATTGCGTTTATTTTTTTCTGTTTATATCAGGTTTGATGTTATTTTTTGTCTGGTTTTGAGTTAATCAGTTCTTCGGGAACGATGGCTTTACCTTTTTCAAAATCGTAGAGGGTCTGAATTTTTAGGTTCAGCAATTCTATTTTATAGTCGATCAGTGCTTGTGCGTACGACATTTTCTGGCTGGAAAGCTGTGTTTGGTACAAGCTTAAATCCATCCCTGTCAGGTCGCCGTTACGATAGCGTTCCTGGTTGATCTCGTAAGTAAGCTGGGCATTCCGTTCGTTTTGCTTAGCAATATCAATCTGCAACTTTTGATTTTGAAGGCTTCGATAAGTCGAACGGATGTCGATGATGATTTGCTTCTTTTCTTCATCGAGGTTGAGTTGCTGGGTTTGAATAACTGCTTCCTGTGCTTTGATACGGGCTTTCTTTTCTCCCCAGTCGAAAAGAGGAACATTGAATGAAACGGAAATTTTGGGGCTTTTGGTAGGATTGGCGTAAATGTTGCTCAAACTGCTGTTATCTCCCGTTAATCCGTACGAAACGCTCACATCACCTTTAAATTCGTTTTGGGCTTTTGTTGTAATCAGGTCGAATTGAGAACTCTCGATGTCAATTTCGCGCTGGCGAATTTCCATGCGGGATTTTAGTCCGTAGTCGATGGCTTTTTGCATGTCAACATTGACCTCATTGGCATTTACGTCGGCCATTACAGTAATCTCTTCGTAAATATCCATTCCAATATATTGTTTGAACTGGTCTTTGGCATTGTCGAGGGTAACCTGTTGGTTTTGTACATCCGATTGAGCTTGCGAATAGTTCAGTTCGGCCTGGTAAAGTTCTTCTTTGGCCGAGAGTCCGGCTTCCACTTTATTTTGGGTGATTTCGTAGGTTTCCTTGGTGTTTTTCAGCTCGTCCTGCTTGATCGACAAACTCATTTGTGCCATATAAACATTGTAGAAATACTGGGTTACTTGTTTTTCCAGATTTAGTTTTTGCATGGCGTAGCTCAGGTTTGAATTTTCAAGATCGAGCTCAAGCGTTTTTAACTCCTGCTTTAGTTTATTATAGGTAAACAAGGGCTGAGTAAGGTTTATATAGAGGTCGTTTGTAAACGACTTATTTTCAATTCCGCTTGAAGTACTGTTGCTTTTTTGCCAGCCAAAGGTGTTCGACAGGGAGATTGTTCCGTCGGTAATCAGGATCGGCTGAGCAACAGTAAAGGTGCCGTAAGTGTTAAAACGTTCGGTCGTATACCAGTTCGAAGTATAGTCGTCGAAAGCTCGTGTTTTGCTGTATTCAACAGGGTTGAGACTAAGCGTAAATTGTGATTTTAAGGCTGCTTTTTGTGCCTTTAATAGTTGTTGCGAACGCTGCAGGTTCAGTAGCGATGTGCGAATAGAGGGACTGTTTTGCTGAGCAATCTCCATGGCTTTGTCGAGGGTCAGGATTTGCTGTGCTGACAAAAAGCCGCCCGGCATTAATGCGCAGAAAAACAGGAGTTTGATTTTGGTTAGCGAGAACTTCATTTCTATCTTTTTTTATTGTTTTATCAATTTTATAGCATCGGCAATCACAATTGAACCGGAGTTTTCATTCGTCAATTCAATCAGGGCCGTATCGGGTGAGAAGTAGTAGGCTCCAAGGTGATTCCAGCCATCTTCTGCCGATTTCAGGTCAAGGTTCATTTTTTCTTCGCCGTCATCGTGGTGAATGATGTAGTGGTATTCTCCCGGATTACGGTCGCGACCCCGGCCACGTTGGTTTGACTTCGAGATGTAGGTGTACACATCGTAAAAACCGGCATCTTTAATCGGAACATTCCATTGGGCTTTTTGGTCGCCATTGCCTGACTTGATGTAGTAAGCCGAGCGAATGTAGGCTCCGTAAAAGTCTGAATTTGTTGTTAAGGTCCAGTTGCGGGCAGGTCGCCAACGGTTGAACCCTTGATATTTGTCGGCATCTGGGTTGTCCGGAATCAACAGCTTTTGTAACAAGCTAACATCGGTGTTTTTGCTGATTGAAAAGCCCGGATCTTCGTTGTCCAGAATGATTTCGTTATCCTCGGCTATGCGAACCGGCGTGTCAACAATTTTTTCGCCTTCGTAGGGTATTGCTTTCTTATCTTCCTCGATATTATCGAGCGGAAGGTTAATCTCGGAAGGAATATTCTTTGAAACCAGCGTGTTGATGGTTGCTCCACGTGGTGTTCCCGACAATAGGAAACTAACTTCCTTGGTTTGATTACCGTCCAGCTGAACCAGCTTCGTGATATTGTCGGAAGAATTTCGGCTGAAAGGACCAAATCCACCTCCTGTTCTGAATTCAACAGAAATAATCCCTTCGGTATTTTCGGTGTTGCTGACTTTAAACTTAACCATTGTTTTCAGCTGGTCCCCATCCAGCACATTTACTGCCGTAACATGTCCAATCAGGAAGGCCGGCAGATCGGTACTGCTGAACCAACCTTCCATATAAGGAATTAGATCGATGCCAAACCGGCGAACAAGCCTACGATTAAAATCTTCGATTGAAGCGTTGTTGAATTTGATATCCTTGAGGTAATCGAACAGAAAATCCTCGAAAGCATCGTCACCGGCTTTCTTTTTCACAATCGAAAATAAAGTTGTGCCCTTGAGTTGAATAACATTGTCGATAATCTGTTTTTTCTCAGGATCTTTCAGCAGATCTTCGAAGCTGTGGGAGAGCAAAGCCAGGTTCGCCTGCTCATCTTCTGACATACCTTGCATATCGCGCATCCAGGGCATTTGGTCGCTATTGAGGCTGCTTTCTTTATAACTCTCAAATACCCGGTCGGTTACCGGCCAGCGTTTCGAACTAATGTAGTATGCATAGTTGTAAAAAAGTGGGAATACGTAGTAGGTATTGGGTTGCTCTTCTACCTGAACTTGTCCGCGTGACCGACTAAAATTCGGGCGCCCTGATGCACTGGTAAATGAAGAAAGGAAATTTTTCAAGACCTGAATTTTCTTTTCTTCGGGAGTCATCTCCTGGCTTCTGTCCCTGCGACCAAATCGGCCCATATTGTTGTAGCGGCCGTAAAAATCGGCATCGTTAACAAGTGCTCCTTTTTCTGCAAATAGCACCATTTCAGGCTGCATTTGCTCGCGGGTGCCACTCAAAACGCGCTCATAGCTATAAAACTGAACCGGAGCTTCTACCAGAGAGAATCGTTCGAACGGATAGTACAGGTCGAGCGAACGTTCGAAATCCTGCAACGATTCGGCAATAATTGACGGAACGGTATCTTTGATGTCTTCAAAGAAATTGGTGAAATAATCGTGATCTTTTTTGTAGTAAATGTTGAAATCCAGTCCATCAATGTTTTTCTCCATTTTGGCATATTCTCCAATTACCAAAGATATTTGCGAGTTGGCATGTGTCGATTTAAATTTAAAAGTGTCGCCGTCTTGTTCTGCCTGCCCTTGCGAAATGGCTGTCAAGCCCGGAGTTGTTGTGACTTCAAGTTTATAATTGCTAAACTGACGAGCCAGCCATTGGCTATTGGTTTTACCGTAACCTGCGCCGGGTATTGGGTACCAGTTGTTTTCGCGGGTTAGCAATACATAGTTGGGCGTAAGAAAAGCATAGCGTTTGTCAATTTGATACATGAAGTTTTTGAAAGCTTCGGCGCGTGTTTCTTCATCGATATCCAGGAAACAGGCTGCTTCGTTAATATGTCCTTTGTAGGTGAATTCAAATTCGGCTCGTTCACCGGGAGCTAATTGGAAATCATTAACTGATACAATGTCGAGCTTCTGATCAAATGTTTGTGGCTTATTATTGGCTTTTAGCTGTTCTAATTTCAATCCCGGGTTTAAGCTGAAGATAACCTTCTTAATTGCTGATTTCTGTGTGTTTTTAACGTTCAATATAGCAGTAACAGCTATTTGGTTGCCCTCGTGTTTCAGATGAATGTCATAATCAGTTACCTGTACCGCAGGTGTGCCCAGGTAAGTTTCATTCAGGCTGATCATGTCCTTACGAAGCTGCTGATCAGTCATGAATCCGTGTATATGTGAATAGCCTAAGTACAAGGCAAAAACCACACAGGCACTTCCCAATATGCTTGAGATGTAGCGTACCCCATCAGATTGGGGAAGCCGTTTCAGGAAAAGAATTGTATATAAGATGAAACCCAGTCCGAAGAAAAAGTACATTCCCCGGTGGATGAGTAAAGTCGGAAGGTTCCCAAAACCTACAAAATCAGAATAGGTTAGGGGGATGTTGAAGGCCATATAGTCGAACAGGTAGTAAAACT
>NZ_JBZQJF010000258.1:0-13262 GCF_059905295.1 Mangrovibacterium sp. | reverse complement strand
AATGGGAATACTAACAACTTCAATACATCCGGCTTTTATTGCATTTTCGCGATCTGCAATTAGAGAGTGTGCACTTAAGCCTATGATCGAACATTTATTACAGTAAGTTCTCATTTCCCGGATTAACCGAAAGCTATCTTCCGGTTCCGCTTTCAGGTTTATGATGATGATATCCAGAAAACAGTTTTCACTCATAAAATTGAGTACGTCCATATCTGTGCCTGAAGTTAGGATGTTAGCATGAGTGGTTGCCAGCAGGTTTTTCAGCAAAAACAGACTGTTTGGATCACTGTCAATCACTAAGAAACGATAGTCTGAGAAATCCGGGATTAGCAAGGCAGGTTTATTGGGATTTTCCTCGTTGAGGTCTGAAACCATAGTTACCGGAATTGAAACGGAGAAGGTACTTCCCTGACCAGGTTCGGAATGCAGACTTAATGTCCCGTTTAGTATTTGAACCATGTTTTTACAGATGGCCAATCCAATTCCGATACCCTGGAAGCGCCTTTGTGAGCTATCGTCTCCTTGTCTGAAATAATCGAAGATCATTTCTTTTTGCTCTTTAGGTATGCCAATTCCTTCATCTTTCAGATAGAACGATAACAGGTCGTTTTCCAAAGAAATCCCATACTCGATCGTCCCGTGTTGGGTGAATTTTAAGGCATTTTTAAACAGATGTGAGAAAATCTGGGTAAGCTTATGCTTGTCGGAAATGAAAGTCTGCTCGGCGAAGTTTTTGTCTGGTTTTAGTACAAGCTTAATTTCTTTTGATCTGTTCCTGCTGGCGATCAATTCATTCATGAAGGCTTTGTGCTGAACAAGCATGTCAAGTCCATTTAATTGCTCAGCGCGCACTTTAACTTCCGATTTTCGACCTACGGACAAGGTAATAACATCTTCAACAATCTGGAGGAGATAGGTCCCACTTTCTGATATTTTTGCGGCAAAGTTTTGAATTTGCTCCGGCGTTAGTTTTTCAGACTTAATTAAATCACTAAAACCAAGAATGGAGTGCAGCGGTGTTCTCAGTTCATGGTTCATGGTTGCTAAAAAGGCTGATTTTAGCCTATTACTTTCTTCTGCTTTTTCCTTTTCCAGGATTAATAGTTCGTGATTCCGCCGAGCTGTAATGGCATTTCCGATGGTTGCCGCGACAGTTTCCAAAAGTTTAATGTCGGACTCAGACCATTCTTTTTGTTTCACAACGGAATCGAAGCCCATGAAGCCAATCAACGTATTTTTATTCAGGATTGGAACCACCAATAACGATTTTATTTGCTGAGCTTCAAGAATCTCTTTTTCGGCACTGGCCTCTTCCGGCATTTTGCGAATATCGTAAATGTAGATGTGTTGTTTTTTACGAAGCTGTTTCATCCACCAAGGGAAAATGGAGCAAGGTAAATCCTGTAGGTTTTCAATCTCAGGCTGGATCCCGGGAGCACACCATTCGTGTGTGTTGTCCATGTGTTCGGCTTCTGCATCTTCTTCTTCATGAAACAAGAACAGGTAACTTCGGTCGATTTGGGAAAATTGCCCGATTTTATTGAGCGATCGGTTAATCGTATCATCAATACAGTCAAAACGGGCCTCCATAAAGTCGCTTGCAATTCCCGAAACCAGTTTTTCAATGCGATAGCGATAGTCAAGGCTCTGCCCCGTGCTTCCAATGTTCGAATAATCGTAAATCGTACCCGTAATTTGCGTGGGAATACCTTGCTCGTCAACAGCACTTACTTTGCCGTTAACCTGGATGTTGACTATATGACCTTTGGGATGGCGAATTTCGATGTTCTCGGAGAAGGAATTGTTACGCTCTGAGATTTGGGAAGAAAGCTCTTTGAGCCATTGATATCCTTCATCGGGTTTTACTTCAATCCAGTTTTCGCCATTTGATGTAGTTCGCTTTTCACCCGAATATCCGATTATCAGCATCGTAGTTTTGTTAACGAAAAATCGCTCTTCTGGGACAAGTACATGCCATACTCCAATGCCTGCATTACCTAATGCCTGCATGAGAAAATCATTTTCTTTTTTAGAGTTTGTAAGCATGGAGCTTGATTAAATTGAAAATGCAAAATACGGCCTTTTTAAGACTAAGTCAATAGCTGTTTGATAAATCGTGTAAACTAAACACAAATGAAGGTGACTTATAGTTGTTTTATTTGGCCTGAAGTTTGAAAATCAAGTCGAAGCCACTATCCTTGGTTGAGTTATTTAACTGCAGGAAGAGGAAGCGAAAAATCTCGTATTCGAGTTTCACTTCATAGCGGGAAAGATCATCATCGGAGCTGTTGCCAAATTGTTGTTGATAGCTGACAAAAATATCACTGGTGAGATATTTCCCAACTTCGAGACTGGCATTGTCAAAATTGTCCTGACTCTGCAAGTCGATATAGTCAACATTTAATTTGCTTCCTAAAAGCCGGCTGAATTGAGAAGCCAGTACTGATGCTGCAGCAGACTTGGCCATTGTTCCTCCGGTGACGCCTGATACATCACCTTGTTCCGAAACGCTTAGTTCATTCAGGCCCCGTCCAAAAACGATGTAGGATAAAGCGTCGCCTTCAGTAATGCTTTCATCGTTGAGGGTAAAGCCTACCGTAGGCTCTGTCGCAGTGCCCCCGACATTTACTGCCAGTGTTTTTGATTCACTGTTTCGGCTTTTTATGGTATAGGTGGCTGTTAGGTTTAAGCGCGGATTAATTTCGTCACCACCTTCAAAAGTAACAGTACCTTCTGAAACGATAAACGTTCGGCTAAACAACTCATATTGTCCCCTAACAACATTAATCGCTCCGAAAATTTCTACATTACCGGGGTTTTTCAAGATCTCAAGATCTCCGGATAGCTCGATGCGGAGATTCGGAGCTTTTATCCAGGTGTTTTTAGGAATTTTAAGTTTGATTCGGCCAATAACAGGAATGGATGAATGACTTTCAAGACTATCAGTCAATTGGATTGCTGGCATTGTTTCTTGTGTGCTGTCAATCAGGCTTTGTTGCTTTTGAAGTTCCTGAACCAGAATAGGGGTTGGGATTTCGGGGGTGTAAACTTTGCCGAACAGGTTAAGCAGTGCTGACAGGTAAATTTCGGATTGAGGAATCGATAAATCACCATTGAATACGATGGTGTCTTTTTTGCCGGAAAGCTTAGCATCACCCGATAGTTGCAGGTTAATCTGTTTATGGTAGATTGGGTTGAATTTGTTGAAGCGAATATTTAAGGTGGATTCTTTGAAACGACCTTTATAGAATACTGAATCGAAATAAATCTTTCCACCACCAGTTAACTTGCCGTCTGCGGTGCTTATCCCTAAAGTGTCGATACTGATTTTTTCTTTTTCGAGGGCTGCTTTGAATTCTATATTTCGGTAATCGACACCAAATTCACTGATTTTCACGTTGCCGTTGTTTAGCTCTAAATCGCCGTTTGGTTGCGGTTCGTTTAAACTTCCATCGAATTGAAATTTGCCGTTCATCAAGCCGGTAACTTCTGAATTTGGCAAGAACGGTTTGATTAATGCCAACGGCAGATCTGTGATTTGGGCACTGGCGTTGATATTGGAATCAGGTGAAAATACCGTTTCCATCTTCGATAGATCGATCACCAAGGGTGCTGATCCTTTTGCACGAAGGTCACCTTTTCCTTCAAGGGCTATATCCGAGTTAAAACTCAAGATCTTGTTTTCGTATTGCAGGGAAGCTTCGGCTTGCCGGAAACCCAAGTCGGCAATACGAAGACTGTCTATTTGAAGTTGACTATCGAGTACCGGCATTTGTGCTGTACCTGTTAATGCAAGTTTGAGATTCGTTAATCCTTGTACAGCAGTATTTATCTCGGTCGGTTCAATGATAGATTTTAGGTTTAACTGATCAAGGTTGAGCTGTAGATCGAGTATCCCTTGTTGGTCGACAACTCCATCAAGCCTGAATTTTGCGTTTTGGTTTGATGTCATTTCAAACTGATGGATGGAGTACGACGTACTGTCAACCACCAAATTGCTAGGATGTTGAAGTTGCCATTGTTGGTTGTAAATATTTAGTAGCCATTTGTTCAGCGTGATTTTCAGTTCTTTTTTCCAATTTAAGTTCGCATTGAGTTTCGTGTCCAGAAATTCATTGTGGAGAATCGCTTCAACTTCCAACGAATCGGTGTGAATCGAGCTTCTGGCTGTGATGGTATCCAGAGCAAAACCACTACCAGAGAGGTTTAGGGCATTCATGGCTGTTATAAACTCAAATCTTGTTGGGGTGATGTACCCTCTCGCGTTTAGGTTGGCTTGTTTGATCTGCCAATCTTCGTAGCTGTTATTCTGCAAATCCGCATTTGCTTGAATTCGCATTGAATCCGGCGTGCCGAAAATATGAGTTTGAATATTTGTGTTCGTCTCAAGTTTAATGCTGTCAGGTAGAAATGCATTGAAGGCATTCAGTGATTTTATTTGGGCGTCCATGTTCAGGTTCGATTGGCCAACAAGACTATATATCCCTTTTGAAGTGATCTGGGCCGATTGGTTGTGAAGATATAAGGTGTCAATATCAATCAGCTGATTGTGATAGCTTAAGTTTGCAAATGCTGTGTCAATAGGAATGCCCATTATGGTCGATGGTTCGAGCTGAAATTGAACTTTGCTTTGTATTTGTTTGGGATCGAAGCTTCTTCCTTGCGCCGATAGCTTAAAATGAAGATTGGTTTCCAGACTGTCGTTCTCTATAAACGGTTTTAGGCTAAATACCGATGTCGATAGCCGGGCCTGATATACCGGGCTGTCAAGCAGGTGCTGAACCATTGCAGATGCAGAAAGATCAGCAAAGTTTGTTTTCAAATCCACAGTGATGCTCAGTGTCTCGTTTCGGTAGGTATTTTGCGTTGTTAATTGCTTAATCTCATAGCCTGCGATTGATGTGTTCTGAATTAAGGCATTGCCCTGCAAGGTAAGTGTTTTCGGATTGGTGCCTTCGCCCTGTAGTTGCACTGATCCATTTAGGAGGGAAGTCTGGTCAGGGATTCCGCTCCAATCTTCCAACTTAATTTTTTCAAAAGTGCTGTTTAATCGGTATTGCAGATTTACGGAATCTGGTTGATTGAGCCAGGCAATAAGCGGGAATGCCTGGATATTTAGTTTGATTCTTTGTTCTCCTGCAGTCAGGTTTATGCTGGATTGTAGGCTGTCATGCTTTAAGTTGGAAGTCCAGTTTATTTTGGGATGAACATTAATTTTAAAATCCGGCATGGTAAATTGAAACTCATCAATGGCGAGGGCTTGTGTTTGAACCTGTAACGATGCATCTTTGGTTTCCGCATAAAGACCTTCTCCATTCAATTCATTTTTATTGGTTTGCAATCTCAGTTGCTGTAGATAAATCGTTCCATCGTCCTGCTTCAGTTGAAATTTGAATTGCTTAAGGGTAAAATCAGGTTGAATACAATTCATTTGAAAGGTATCCAGGTTTAGTTCTTGTTCGTTCGTGCTGTATTGGGCATCCAGAAGCATATTAATGTTCTCGATTCTTTTGGGGATCAGGCTATCTGTGGTCGATGTTTGAACCAGTCCACCGGTTATTTTGAATTGCTGTAGTTTGATCAACCAGTTAAATGGAGCATTACTTGAGCTGGTGTCAACCGGTTCATTTTGCTCCTTGACTAAAGAGGAAACATTCCAGCTCGAGTCGTTAAGTTGAGTTAGGTAAAGGTATGGTTGCTCAATATCAATTCGTTTGATGATTATCTTATTTCTCAGCAGGGGCCAAAGCTCGTATTGTAAGTTTAGCTTGTGAATTGAGACAAGGGTATCCTGTGCTTGGGTCAGACTAAGCTGGGTTAGACTGATGTGGGTGAAAAAGTTACCTTCCAGTTGGCCTATTTTTAACTGAGCATTCAAAAAACTATTGGCTTGTTGCTCTGCAATTCGTGCAATTCGCTGTTTTACCGGATGGGTTTGCAAAAGCAATAAAGCCAGGCATAACAGTACAAGAAGACTAGCCAACGACCAGGCTGCTATTCGAACTATTATATTGAAAAATCGCTTCATCTGAAATTGCTTTAAAATGCTTGTCCGACACTGAGGAAAAACCGGACTTTGTGTGTTTCGTACCAGACTGGAACACCAACGTCAAAGCGGATCGGGCCAATAGGCGTGTCGAACCTGATTCCACCACCGGTGGCATAAGCCAGGTCATTCAGTTTATACTTAAACTCATCAACCCAAACATTGCCGAAATCCAGAAAGCTCACCATGCTTAGTTTCCAAGCCAAAGGAATTCGAAGTTCCAGCGAGCCTTGCAGAACACTGCTACCGCCCAGGGGTTTGCCATTATCGCGTAGCGGTCCCAGTTCGGCTCGTTGCCAACCGCGCACGGAGTTGGCACCACCGGCATAAAAGCGGTCTTCAACCGGGATGAAGTGATCATTGTTACCCGACCGGATTCCACCGATCATTAGTCGCGATGCGAGTACGAGCTTGTTTATTTCCTGGTAGTTTCGGATATCGGTCCAGATTCGGGAATAATTGTAATCGCCGCCAAACAAGTATCCGTTTAGTTTGTAGGCCAATACGATATTTAGCCCTTTGGTTGGCGAGAATTTTGGGTCTGAACTATCATATAAAACACTGAAAATGATTCCGGATTTGTTGTATGGGATATCTTTTGTCGTTGTGCTAAGACTATCGGGTTCGGCATTGAAGTTTTTCACTTTTTCGAAATAATAGTTGGCTTGTGCCGACAGTTGGTCCGAAATCTGATCGGATAATTTTAGGTTAAAGCCGTGATCCTGAATTTGGTATCCGGGTTCATCGTAACGGCTGACGAAAGGGTTGATGGTGAGCGAAAAATTCGGATTAAGAAATTGAGGCTGTATCCAGTTAAAATCGATTAAATAGGGTGTTAGCGCGGAATGTTTCAGTTGAAGGCTTAAGCGCCGTGCTCCGCTAAGGAAACCTTTGTAGTTTAACTCTGCAAATGCCCTGAACTTATCTTCCGTTCCATAGCCAAGACCATAGCGAGAAGAGAATCGTTTTGCTTCTTCAATGTAAATGCGTACCGGAACCGGATTCGTTTCTTTGTTTGTAAGCTCAGGTTGTATGGAAAGAATTGAGAATAGCTGCAACTTATATAAGTTGACGCGACTTTCGTCGAGCAACTTCGGGTTGTATATTGTACCTTCCTCGTATTGAAGTTGCTTGCGAATGAATTTGTCTTTAGTGTGTTGATTACCCATTAGTTGGGTTGTGCCAAACTGACAACGCGGGCCAGTGTTGATAAAATAGCGTATGTTGACTTTCTTGTTAGCCTGATCCAGACTAAGTTTATAATCCGATTGAGCGTAGGCGTATCCGTTTTGGCTAAACGCATTTTTGATTTGGCTTAAGTCGGCTGTTAATGCATCGTCACGAAATCGATGGTGCGGTACTAATTTCAGTTCTTTTTTTATGGAGTTGAAAACAGAATCTTTATCGATGGAAGGTGATGGCGAGAGATCGGTTAGCGAGATTGAATCGACGATGAAAGGATTCCCTTGTTCAATGCTGAAAGTCAAATCTACCTTTTGTTTTTCGTCATTCTGTTTCGTTTTTGACAGATCAACCTTTGCGTTAATAAAACCTTCCCGCTGGCAACAACGGGTCAAACGATCGAGATCCGTTTCTAAAATTTGTTTCGAGTATAATGACGGCTCTTTCTTTGTGAGTTTTTGCTCGATATACGAAAGCGGATACATAACCATAGCATCCAGTAAAAGATCATCCTCAATTGAATCGTTTCCGATGAAGTTGATTTTTCTGATTTCATAATTCTCCTGTGCTCGCGTTTTTAGCCCGGCTGAAATGAGCACAAGCAGCAGTATGACATGAATCGGGACACTTTTTCTCATGTTCTGTTCGTTAACCCTCAGAGCATTTAAACATCAATTGGTTTATTGCTCCACCTAGAAACAGGTATAATTGAGACAAGACCATCTTTGATTCCAGGGAACGTTGAATTTTCGCTCATCATGAATAGTCCTTGTTTAATATCTTCTGATGAAACAAATTGATTGTTCTGTATTTAACCAAATATACAGAATTTCGCATTTATGAGTTTGCTTCTTATGTGAATATATTTTTCGATTATAAGGATGTTGGCAGGAGCATGCTGTCGAGAAGAGTTGATTCGTCAAATTGGTTATTGATATCAGCGATGTTATTTCATTGTTCAAAACATCGGTTTGAAGTACAATTGGGACGCTTAATTCTTTAATGCTAAAAAAACTTTCATTTTCTTCGTAGAAAATTGGATTTTTACTATGAACTACAAAAATTACTATTACCTGCTAATTCTCTTGTTTTTGGGAATTAGTTCCGAATCTTTTTCACAGGATGAAGGCTCACTAAAGCAATATTGGCCGACTATTACAAAAGAGGCAAAACCCTGGACCCGTTGGTGGTGGATGGGGAGCGCTGTGGATGCAGATAACATTAACCGATTAATTTCCGATTACGGGAAACATGGTATTGGTGGGGTGGAAATTACCCCGATTTACGGCGTAAAAGGCGAGGAGGCAAACAATATCGATTTCCTGTCGCCAAAATGGATTGACATGCTGGGTACAACTGTTAATGCAGCAGCGCAAAATGGCATGGGTGTCGATATGAATACCGGAACAGGTTGGCCCTTTGGTGGTCCGCAGGTTACCGATGAGTTTGCTGCTAAAAAAATGGAGTTTCATCAGCTGGGTGACCTAACTCAAAAAGAAGTTGAGCAGTATATCAACGAGATGAAGGACTCAGCTTCGGTTGATTTAATTGCGATAAGTGCCTCGAATAAATTAGGAGAGCGAATCGATTTAATGGATGATGGAGCTACTGTCGACCAAATTCCGGATTCGGACAGAACGGTTATCGGAGTTACGGAATCGAATACAGGACAAAAGGTAAAACGTGCTGCACCGGGTGGTGAAGGACTCGTATTTAATCATTTCTCCAAAGCAGCTGCCCTGCATTATCTTGAACGTTTCGATGATGCGTTTAACGGCAATCCAGGAGTGCGGTGCTTTTTTAATGACAGCTATGAGCTGGAAAGTGCCAGTGCTGCTCCCGAATTATTCGATACTTTTAAAAAACTGAAGGGATATGATCTAGCGTTGTATGCAGAGGAGTTGAGTGGTGTTGGTGATCCGGAAATTATTGAACGTGTAAAAGCCGACTATCGGGATGTTTTAGGTGAGATGTTACTTCAGAATTTCACAAAAACATGGACGAAGTGGGCCGAATCTCATGGTGCGATTACTCGCAACCAGGCGCACGGATCTCCCGGAAATTTGATTGATTTGTATGCTGCAGTTGGTATTCCCGAACTGGAAACTTTTGGGGCCACGAATTTTCCGTTCCTGCAATCGTTTATCGATGGAAGTGGTGCCAAACATACCCAAAGTAATAAGTTATTCAAGAAATTTGCCTCTTCGGCTGCTCACCAGAAAGGTGAAGCTCTGGTTTCCTGCGAAACTTTTACCTGGCTAAACGAACATTTCAATACGCCGCTTTATCAGTGTAAACCCGAATTGGACGAGATTTTTATTAAGGGTGTGAATCATTTGTTTTTTCACGGAACTGCCTACTCTCCCGAACGTGCCGGATGGCCGGGATGGTGTTTTTATGCTTCAATTCATATTGATCCCAATAATCCGCAGTGGGACGATATGAAGGCGATGAATGAATATATTGCTCGTTGTCAGTCGGTTTTACAGCAGGGGCAGCCCACCAATGATTTTCTGGTGCTTTGGTCACCAGACGATTACAATCACGATTCCAAATCGTTAGATAAAAAGTTGACCCTGCACAACTCGGAGAGCTGGGTGAACATGCCCGAAATAGAAACCTTGCTGAATAAAGGTTATTTATTCGATTTTACGACCGACCGGATTGTGTCGAATGCAAAGGTTGAAGGACGGAATGTGCTTACGTTTGGGAAAGTACCTTATAAAGCGATAGTCGTTCCAAAGGTGAAACACATCAAACTGGAAACTTTCCAAAAGCTGCTGGCCTTAGCCGATTCGGGAGCAACAGTCATCTTCGAAAGCTTTCCTGAAACGGTTTCCGGATTTAGGGATTACAAAGAAAAAGAAGATGAGCTGGTCCAATTTATTGCCGGCCTGAATTTTGAAAAACAAGGCGACTTGCAAATTGCGTCAAAAGGAAAAGGCTTTATTTATTTGGGCGACGTTGAGGGAGCGTTAAATCATGCCGGAATAAGCCGTGAAAAGCTAATGGATAAGCATATTAAAAGTATCTCACGAAAAACCGATCATGGTTACTATTACTTCATAGCCAATCACGAAAAAACAGATGTAAATGACTGGCTTGAGTTTAAAAATTATGCCAAAAATGCGTTGATAATGAATCCGATGAATGGTCAGGTTGTTATGGCTGAATCGGATGGTGATAAAGTGAAAATCAAGTTAGAGGCCGGTGAGTCGAGAATTATTTATTTTACAGATGATCCGGTTACCGGAATTGCTAAGGACGTGTCGTATGCCAAAGGAAATGAAATTCAGTTGGACTCAAAATGGACATTAAAAGCCTTGAAAGGTGGCCCGGCTTTATTCGAGGAGCAAACTTTAACGGAGCCGAAGTTTTGGACTGAACTTGAGGGTGACGATTATGCGAATTTTTCGGGAACAGCCGAATATGCCACCTCCTTAAAGTTGAAATCGAAAAAGGCGGATGATTACCTGTTGAAGTTTGATCGGGTAGAAACAGCCGTTCGTGTTTTTGTCAACGATCAGGAAGTTGGCACGCTTTGGAGCTTCCCATATGAAATTGCAATTGGCCAATATCTGAAGAAGGGAACCAATACATTACGTTTTGAGGTGAGTAACCTGGGAGCGAACCGTATTCGCTATATGGATCGCAATGGTATTGTTTGGAAGAAGTTTGAGAATATCAATATCGTCAATCTCGACTACAAACCACTTGATGCTGCAGACTGGCCGGTTTTGCCGTCAGGGTTGAGCGGGAATGTCAAACTTGTTGAGTTATTCAAGAAATAATAAATGAATATGGAAATCCCCGGGCAGCAGATGTTCGGGGATTTTTATGCTTTAAATTATTCATCGCAGCTTCACTGATATCGGGATGAAGCTGATCATTTCGGAAAAGGGATGTTAACCAGGCTGCAAGCAATGATGGCCCCGTTTTAAATGCATCCGAGATATTTACTAATTCCAAACAATGGAGCAGAGATCGACCTTCGTGAGCATAGTTGTAAATTAAGAATTTTGATTGGAAAGACAAGGTGAAGCGCATGTTAGGAAACAGGGACATGAGAAGGTTAATGTAACTTCTGTAGTATTATATTTATAGAAGGAAAAATTGCAGAAGGGATGAATAACAGGAAGATTTTGCTAGTCGATGATGATCTCGATAATCTTCGGCTATACCCAATAATGTTGAAGGATCTTAATTACACTTTTAATACAGCCAGTAATGGTAAGGACTGCCTTGAAAGAACCCGGCAATGGAGCCCGGACCTGATATTGTTAGATTGGAATATGCCGGTAATGGATGGTCTGGAAGCACTGACTAAGTTGAAACAAGATCCCGATTTGGCAGAAATACCCGTGTTGATGATCACTGGTTTTATGACTACTCCCGAAGATTTGAATACGGCGATGTTGCTTGGTGCAGTTGATTTCATGGAAAAACCAGTTGCTAAGTTGGAGTTAATTGCCCGTGTTCGGAATATACTTTCCATGCGTGAAAACTTAAAGGCGCTGCAGATGGAAAATCGTTTATTGGAGAACAATAATGGATTTATAACATCGCTGCTTGAAAGTATTCCCCAACCGGTATTGTATTGCCAGACTGACGGGACCATTGAAATGTGTAATCGTTCGTTCGAGTTATTGGTGGGGAAGGAGCGCGAAAATTTAATGGGTCAATCTGGCTATTGCTACGGATCGGTTGAAAATATTGATCACCAGATCTGTAGTGATGAGGTGTTGATTGGTGCAGGACAGCGTTTAGCATGTGAATCCTGCCGAACATTCGATAGCAGGAATTATATGTTGTCAAAGAATGTGGTTTACAAAGAAGAGGGAAATCCTATTGGAATTATTATGGTGTTTACCGACATAACGAACGTGAAACGGGAAAGCGATGAGACTGTAAACCTGAAAAAAATTGAATTGATTTCGAGTACCTTGAGATTAATGCACTTAAGTGAATCCCACAACAACCTGATTGGTGAGATGACTACAATATTGCCATATACGGGCACAAAAGGACAAGAGAAAATTAAACGTTTGCAAAAGAGGTACAAAGCGAACTTGGGAGATAAGGTGTTGAGTGATTTTGAATTCCGCCTGGAAAGTGCTTTTGATTCTTTTTTTCAAATACTAGGCGAGAGGTTCCCTTTTCTCACCGTTAATGAACGAAGATTGTGTGCTCTGTTGCGCTCCGGATTATCTTCGAAAGAAATTGCGATGTTGACTTGCCAAAATCCAACAAGTGTAGATGTTGCCCGCTATCGCTTACGGAAAAAGCTAAATCTATCGTCGGAGGAACGTTTAACTGAGTTTTTTCTTCGGATTGATAACTAATTCCGATTTCTGCTATTTCTTTTAGTCTGTATAGATCGTGTATAGGTCAATTGCTTAGACTATTCCGTTTTTTTATGGATTTTTGCTGGCGTAGAATCGCTAAAATCAATTGACCGAGAATGATGGAGATTTTTCCACGCAAGATACCCCGCAGGCTTTTGAATATTTCAATTATAGCTTTTGTCTCTCTTTTCCTGATGATCGGACTAATTGTTGGCTTGTTAAACGGGAAGGCCCAAATCAATGAAACACTGATATTATCGCAACAAAACCGATTGCAATTGCAGAGGACTTCAGATGTAAATGAAGCCTTATTGAATGTAGAATTGAAGTTTAAATCCTACTGTATTACTTACGACAGGGATTTGTATGATGATTATCGATACGGTGTTTCTAGGCTGCATGACAAAATCAGTCTATTATTCGAGCTTGATGAAAAGGCGAAAGACAGTCAGTTGGAGTGTGTCGGTAAAATGTTGGAGGACAAAGAGCTGGAGTCCAAGGTTTACTTTCAGTTGCGGCAGATTAGCGATTCTCTGATGCTTTCGTCAGAAGGGCTCTCTATGTTGGGGGATCGTGTTGAGCAACGGGATGATTTCGGAACCCAGGTGCGAGTTGATACAATTAGTATTACCGAGAGTACACAGGGGCATCGATCTGGGTTGTTGGGAAAGCTTATCGCGGCTTTT
>NZ_JBZQJF010000257.1:0-10648 GCF_059905295.1 Mangrovibacterium sp. | reverse complement strand
CAAAAAAAGTCAAGGCTGATTTTTATCTTCAGGTATCAGCTCCTGAAAGCTAAGTTCAGCCGGGTGATCTCCTTCTGTCGTCGGAGCTTCCCGGCTTCACTAAGCTTCCGGTTCGCTTCCTACCCTCGATAAAAAGTAGGCCGAAATCGCTTCGAGCAAGTTTCCATTTTCATTCGATTGTCTTCAACTGCCTTCTCGTGTTTTTCTCCACTTTCATTCCTGTTGGTGATTCCCCGTAATCATGAAGGTTTTTTGTAGTACGCTTTGGAAGATCCGGTTTGATGCTTCCGCAATCAGCGCGGATTTAATCCGCAGCTGTTTTTCATCTCCACAACGAGCGCGGCTTCAACCCGCGACGGATTTTGACTTCCCCAATTGGCGCGGGCTTAAACAGTGGCTGTTTTTCGCTTCCGCAATCAGCGTGGATTAAACCGATTGCAGATTTTCATCTCTCCAATTGGCGCGGCTTCAAACCGTGACGGATTTTGACTTTCCCAATTGGCGCGGGCTTAAGCAGTGGCTGTTTTTCGCTTCCCCAATCAGCGTGGATTAAATCGATTGCAGATTTTCATCTCCCCAATTGGCGCGGCTTCAAACCATGACAGTTTAGTGCTTCCGCATTTGGCGTAGCTTATTTATTGCTGTTCCGGATTAATCCGCTATTTCGGCAAAGGTTTTTTTGATCCGCTCAATCGCATCGCGCATTTGTTCTTCGGTAATAACTAACGGCGGTGTGAAACGAATAATATGCTCGTGCGTTGGTTTGGCCAGGATCCCGTTTGCTTTCATGGCCAGGCAAACATCCCAGGCTGTTTTACCATTTGTCGGTTTAATCACAATTGCATTCAGCAAACCTTTTCCCCTCACTTGCTCGATAAAGTCGGATTTTACAGCTTTCATTTCACGACGGAACAGCTCGCCCATACGGGTTGCGTTTTCAGCCAGTTTTTCTTCCTGTATTACTTCCAGTGCCGTAACAGCAACTTTAGCTGCAATGGGATTTCCGCCGTAGGTGGAGCCGTGTTCTCCCGGTTTGATGGTGAGCATGATCTCATCATCGGCCAGAACACATGAAACCGGGTACATACCACCCGACATTGCTTTCCCCAATATCAAAATGTCGGGGCGGACGTCCTCATGGTCGCAAGCCAGCATTTTGCCGGTTCGTGCCAGGCCGGTTTGCACTTCATCGGCAATAAACAGCACCTGGTACTTTTTGCAAAGCTCGGCAGCCGTTTTCAGGTAGCCATCCTCCGGAAGGTAAACACCGGCTTCGGCTTGTATCGGTTCGACCAGAAAACCGGCCACATTCGGATCACTCAATGCTTCGTCTAAGGCTTCAATATCATTGTAGGGAATGTTAATGAAGCCCGGTGTATAGGGCCCGTAATCATTATAAGCATCCGGATCCGACGACATGGAGATGATGGTGATCGTACGCCCGTGGAAGTTTCCGTTGCACACCACAATCCTGGCTTCGTTCTTCGGGATGCCCTTCACTTTGTATGCCCATTTGCGGGTAAGTTTCAGCGCCGTTTCGTCGGCTTCGGCTCCTGAATTCATAGGAAGCATTTTGTCGTAGCCAAACAGCTTGGTGGCATATTCTTCCCATTCGCCTAACACATTGTTGTAATAGGCACGGGAAGTAAGTGCCAGTTTACGCGATTGCTCAATCAGGGCATTTACAATTTTGGGATGGCAGTGCCCTTGGTTAACGGCTGAATAGGCTGCCAGGAAATCGTAGTATTTTTTCCCTTCAACATCCCAGACAAATACACCTTCGCCACGCTCCAGCACAACGGGAAGCGGATGATAATTGTGCGCTCCAAACTGATCTTCGCGCTCCATGAAGTATTGGACATTATTTTTACCCATAGCAAAATTGTTTAAGAGATTAATTACAGAATTAGTGAATTTTTCAGTCACGGCAAAGCCAATTAGCCTGTTCAATAATAGGCTTCTATACTGAATAATCTTATTGGTGTTCTCTTAAAAAATCTTATAATAAAGAAGAATTTACTGTTTGTTATTTCCAGAAACGGATGATTAACAATTCTGCAACAGCAAAGAACAAACCCAGCAGTAAAAAGTATTTCCAAAGTTCGATAAGGTTGGCTTTGGCATCGTACTGGCCCAACCAATCCGGTGTTTCAGTATTGTAAACCTGGAAGGAGCCTTTTTGTCCGGCCAATTGGTTTAATTCATCCATACTGTAGAAATTCATATCCGACTCATCGCGGTTATAGTTGAAGGCCAGGGGGGCAATTGTTTTACCGTCCTGTGTAATGCGATAAAAGCCTGCTACATGAACAAATTCGTCCGGATTAAAGCGAAGTTGGTCACCATTGCCGTTTGGTGCTGTTAGCTGTACATTTAGTTTGCCGGCATAATCCTGCAAGTAAACCGGATCAGCAGTGAGTTGCTTGTGGTGGAGGTGTAAGCTTAGGCTGGTATTGTTTTCAACCCGGTATTGAATGGTTTGCGGGAAATAGCTGTGCAAGGCCATATTGTAAATTACCGGCACAAACAGCGGGTGCTGGAAAAAGTTAGTTGCATCAGCCGTTAGTGGGAAATTGAATTGATATAATTGCCCCTTTTCTAAATTGAATTCGCGCAGTGCCACACTTCCGTCATTGTTTGTCAGAATGGCATTAGACATGCTTTGGACGGGGAGCTGAGTGCGATATGACTTACGGATTTCCGGCAGGTTCAATCGGTCGTACTGGCGGGTAAAAACTTCCCGGAATAAATGGTTTTGCAAATTCAGATGGTCAACTTTAAGCTTCGTATTGTTGATGACACCAAAGTGGGCCACCTGGAGACGATTAAAGAAACGGTTGTACGAATTCAGGTCAATTTCTTCGCCGGGGAAGATAACCAGGCTTCCGCCATTATCAATAAAGTTGACTAAGGTATTTTGCAATCCTTCCGGCAGGGCGGGAAGGTTCAACAAATAAATACACTGGTAAGCTGCAACCCGACTTAGTTGAAGTCGGTCGTAAGACATCTGGTCCAATTTAATTTGCTCGCTGCCGTCGAATAACAGATTGAGCCATTGGCTTGCTTTTTCGCCTTGTTGTGAAATAACCAGCGTGTTTATTTGGCCGGCAACTTCGTAGCTAAAGTAGAATGAATTATCATAGGTAATGGGATAGTCGTTTAGCTCTACCCGGCAATTCTGAATTCCTTCTTTCCCATTCTGATATGACAGTTCTTTTTCAATGCTTTCTCCGGCTTTCAGGTTGATGGCTGTCAATGCTTTTAGTGAGTCATTCACAAATAACCGCAGTGGCACATTATTGTATGCTTTGTCCGATTGATTGGTAATGCGAACTGTCAGCTTTTCGATTTGGTTGCTTAAACGCCCGGGAAAGTCCAGCCAGCAGGTATCGATCAGCAAGTTATTGACCTGAGGTTGGACGAAGGGCAATAAATAAATCTGCGAATGATCTTTCGGCTCAAGTTGGTCCAAATCCGAAAATTTTTTCTGGAAGTCGGAAAGCAGGTATAGTTGCGGCATTGCTTTCGGATACTGAACTTCAATTTCATTTTGAAGGACTCGCACTGCTTTGCTACTCTCCATTGCCGAGGCACTACTTTGGATTTGTCCGATCTGGGTGAACAGTTGCTCTCTGTTTAAACTTAAACGTTGATTCGGATTGGCATCATTGGTCAGAAGCAGGAAATTGGTACCCGGCGAAAAGCTTTTGGCTAAATCGATGGCCTTGGCTTTAGCTGCTTCCAGCAGTGTGCCGTTTTCGCCCTGGCTGTTCATCGAAAAGGAATTGTCGATATAAATTCCGACTGTATTTGTACTGCTAAGTTGCGCATTCGAGTTCAACGGAATGTACGGCTGTGCAAAAGCAAAAACCACAGCAGCAATTGTAAAGATCCGGCAAAGCAGCATGGTAAACTGCTTCAGGTTATTCTTCTTTCTTGATTCGTTCAACAGCGTTTTCAAAAAGTTAACCTGGCTGAAGTAGACCGTTTTGTAGCGTTTGAAATGCAGAAAATGAATCAGTATCGGGATGATTACCAATGCTAATGCAAATAGGAATGAAGAATCAGCAAATTTCATGCGTTTATGTTTTGGTCCTCTTCAAAGGTGAAGTGAAATTACTTCCGAATATACAGCTTAGTCGCTAATTGCGCCAATATTTTGCTGATACCGTTATCAACTTTTACTAAAACAATATGTTGGCATGCCTGTTATTTAGGGTGATTTATGAATTATTACACCATTAAAGATTTAGAAACGCTTTCGGGCATTAAGGCTCATACGATCCGTATTTGGGAAAAACGGTATGGCTTTTTGGTGCCTGAACGTACCAGCACGAATATTCGCTTCTACAGCGATGAGGAGCTGAAGCTGCTGTTAAATGTTGCGGCCCTGGTTAAGCGCGGACATAAAATCTCAAAGGTGGCAGCATACGGAGAACAGCGTATTCACGAAGAGGTGTTGCTGTTGAATCAGCAAAGTAGCTCTATGGATCATTTAATGGATCAGCTGATTATTCACATCCTGAATTTCGATAGTCTTAAATTCGAAGCCTTGCTCGATGAGCTTCAGCAAAAAATGGATTTTGTTAAGTTAGTGACTGATCTGATCTTCCCGTTATTCCGAAAGATTGGCATTTACTGGCAAATCGGGAGTGTATTCCCGGCACAGGAGCATTTAATTTCCAACCTGGTCCGGCAGCGGTTTATTCTGGAAACAGCACAACTGAAAACGGACAATAATTTGAAAGCCGTGCTTTTCTTCTTGCCTGAAAACGAGTGGCACGAACTCGGTTTGTTGTTTTGCAGCTACCTGGCTACTTCAGCTGGTTACCCGACAATTTACCTGGGGCCTAATGTGCCGCTTGAAGATTTAAGGGTTTTAGCGGAACAAATGAATGGTAAGATCAGCTCGGTTGTAACTTCTTTTATTACTGCAATAGACCGGGATCAACTCGAATATTATTTGACTGAACTCGGGCAGATCTTTCAGTCTAAAACGATTGTTGTCAGTGGGGATCAAATTCGGTATCATGAGCCCGAAATGCCATCAAATATCAGTTTTATGACCAGCTACGAAGTTTTTCAGGAAAGCTTGAAAGTTAATTTTACAGTATGAATTCTTGTTTAATCCCAAATTAACTTTAGTCTGATTTTAATTGCTTAGCTTCACCCTTCCAAACGGGAAGGTTTTAGTTAAAACAGACATTGTTGTGAAGAGAAAATTTGTTGTTATTGCAGTTTTTGTAGGCTGGCTTTTTTCTGCTTGTCATACTCCGGTAAAAGAAAAGTCGAAAGAGAATGCTCCGTACCTGGTTGTGTTATCGCTGGATGGTTTTCGATGGGACTATCCCCAAATGTATCATACACCGAATCTTGATTCAATAGCACGGGTAGGCGTAAAGGCCCAATCGTTAATCCCGTCGTTTCCAAGCAAAACATTTCCGAACCATTATACCATTGCAACCGGGCTTTATCCCGAGCATCACGGCATTGTGCTGAATACATTTACCGATCCCAGGATTGGTGATTACAAGCTGAGTGATCGGACGGCGGTGCAAAATGCCAAATTTTACCTGGGAGAACCGATTTGGGTGACAGCTGAAAAACAGAACCTGCGATCCGCTTGTTATTTTTGGCCTGGTTCCGAAGCGGCCATACAGGGAGTTTATCCTTCCATATGGAAAAAATATGACGAGTCGATAAGTTACGAAAGTCGGATTGATTCGGTTATAAGCTGGTTGCAAATGCCGGAGGAAAGCCGTCCGCATCTTATTATGTGGTATCTGGATGAACCCGATTATACCGGCCATTTAAATGGTCCGTTTGCAGCTAAAACGAAAGATGAAGTGGAACACCTGGATAGTTTGATCGGTGTTTTTTGCCACAAAATAAACGAGCTACCCAATGCTGATTCCATTAACCTGGTCTTTTTGAGTGATCACGGGATGGGACAGATTCGCAAGGATAAAAGTATTGCGCTGGCACAATATCTGCGCGACGACTGGGTTGAAAGTATTCGTGGTGGCAATCCGGTGGTTATGCTGAAACCCTTTGACCAGTATGCCGATACGGTGTGGAATGTTTTATCGAGCATTCCGCATATGGAGGTGTATTCGAAAGAGACCATGCCTGCCTCGCTTCATTATACTGAAAGCAATCGTATTCTGGATTATGTGTGCGTGGCTGATAGTGCTTATGCCTTGTATTGGAAAAATACGAATTTCATTGATGGTGGTACGCACGGATACAACCCTGCCAATTCAGATATGCATGCTATTTTTTATGGTGTTGGTCCTGCCTTTAAAAATGGCTACAAGTCAGCAAGTTTCCCCAATGTTGATCTGTATTCCATGTTTGCTAAGATCCTGAATCTGAAAGCTGCGAAAACCGATGGACATTTATCCGATGTTGAAGACCTGTTGAAGAAATAATAAATTCATTCCCCGGTAAGCAGGCAATGAAATCACTGCAAAGATGGCATTTCACCTTATTTGACCTAGCTCTTCAACCGGTCTTTAAATATTTTGCGAAATTTCTCCAGCTTGGGGATAACCACAAACTGGCAATAACCTTGCCCGGGGTTATTGGCTAAATAATTTTGGTGATAGTCTTCGGCTTTAAAGAAGTTCTTCCACCTGGTAACTTCGGTAACTACCGGTGCTCCGAAAATATTTTCATCATTCAATTGTTTGATGATGGCTTCAGCAATCACCTTTTGTTTCTCGCTATGGTAGAAAATGGCGGATCGGTACTGCGTGCCAACATCTGCTCCCTGTTTGTTTAGCGTTGTCGGATCGTGGGTTGCAAAAAATACTTCCAGAATTTCGGAGAAGCTGGTGAGGGATGGATCAAATTCAATTTCTACAACTTCTGCATGACCAGTGCGGCCGGTGCAAACTTCGCGATAAGACGGATTAACAACCTCGCCGCCTGAATAACCTGATGTAACAGAGATTACACCTTTCAATTCATTAAAAATTGCTTCGGTACACCAAAAGCATCCTCCGGCCAATGTTGTTGTTTCTGTTTTTCCCGGCTTTGTTTGTGTCATCGTTTGAAATGAAAATAGAGTTATTAATAGGAAGGAGTAAATTGTTTCAATGCCTTCTGTTTTACTTTGGAGCAAAAGGAAATTTTGGGTGAAAGACAATGCCATTACAGACCCTTCTTCAGCTCCCGAAGAAATAACAACAGAAGGTATTGTCCGGTTTAAAATTGGTGGGTTTGGAAAATAATAAAGCCGTAAATAGCAAAGCGGAGAATACGGAAAAGGGCGAAGTAGGTAAAGCGTTTCAAGGGGTATTCAGTGGAGCCAACCAGCATACTGATTAATGCCCAGGGAAGTGGTGTTAATGCTGCTGCGATAATTAAAGCAGATCCGAATTTGCGGAACATGGGCCAGTATTTCTTGAAAAACTTCCGGCTCATATATCGAAAGATAACAGTTCTGCGCAGGAACCGACCAATAAAAAAGGCCAGGTATCCTGCTGCGTAGGAAATTCCTGCAAAGAAGGTGAGATTGAGGACGTAATGAAGAACATCACCTTTGTGGTAAGCCCAAAGCATGAAAAATTCGGGAGGAAACAAACCAAAGAATACCTCTGACCAAATATAAATAAGATAGATTAGCGGAGTATTGCTATAGAATTTATTCAGCCATACTTCCTGATTTTCAGTTACGATATACTGCTTAAACAGATAATAAGCCACTCCAATAACCAAGGCATAAATTAATGCCCTCCCAAAGTTTTTTAGTAGAAATAGCGTTTTACTTTGTTCGGTCATGGCTTTTGTTGTTTGGACGGTTTTAGTCGGCTAGTTTTTGTAAAAGCCAGCTCATATTTTCACCCAGGGTTTGAATCGTTTGCATGCCTTCTTCATCATTCACGACATCGCCGGGATTTTTACCATAGGCAAAGTTCCAGTACGACGAGCCGGGAACAATCATCTGGTTAATCAGAAAAAAGTTGTTCATCGTGTCGAAAGTATGCAACTGTCCTCCGCGGCGTACGGAGATGACTCCTGCACCAACTTTCCGTTTGAGCAGATGTCCGTTGCCACGGGTCACGTAACCGGCAACATCAATCAGCGCTTTCATCTCGGTAGTTACATCGGCAAAATAAACAGGAGAGCCTAGGATGATGGCATCAGCCTCAATCATCTTCGCAATACATTCATTGATTACATCATTTTTAATGTGGCACTTTTGATCTTTTATTTCCCGGCATTTTCCACAGGCTGTACATCCGTGAACCGGCTTACCGCCCAGTTGGAAAAATTCCGTTTCAAAGCCGGCATCCTGCATCGGTTTTAAAGCAGTTTCAATCAAAAGTTTGGTGTTCCCATTGCGGCGAGGACTGCCGTTTATGCCTAAGATTTTCATAGTCGTTTCATTTTAATTGCTGAATACATACGATACGATATTGGCACCCATCTCCAAAGCTTTTTCCCGAATAGGAGCAGGGTCGCCATGTACTGCCGGATCTTCCCATCCATCACTGATATCTGATTCGTAAGTGTACAAACAAACTAAGCGGCCATCAATGAACAGACCGAATGCCTGTGGACGCTTGCCATTGTGCTCATGAATCTTGGGCAAGCCATCCGGGAAATCAAAATGCTGGTGAAAGATCGGGTGACTGGCGGGCAGCTCTACAAACTCCTGGTCCGGGAAGATTTTTTTCATCTCGCGCCGGATATAAGGATCGAGGCCGTAGTTATCGTCGATATGCAGGAACCCTCCTGCTTCAAAATAGAGTTTCAGATTGCGACATTCTTCAGGTGAAAAGATCACATTGCCATGGCCGGTTAAATGAACCATAGGATAGTTGAATAAATCCATACTTCCCGGTTCTACATTTGCCGGATCAGCAGCAAAGTTCGTATGCAAATTCGCGTTGCAAAAGCGCATCAGGTTGGGTAGGGCCGTGGGGTCGCCATACCAGTCGCCACCACCGCTGTATTTCAGCAAACCGATTTTCAGTGTTGGAGCTTGTGCCTGTGCCAGCAACATTGATCCTAGCAATATGAATAGGAAGAATAGTCGTTTCATAGCTTTTGGGTCGAAAATCAAATATAAAAAGATTGCTGCGAATTTCAGGAACGACTGGTGATTTTGTGTCCGCTGTTAACAAATTTATGTTTGCTTTTCTGATTTTATTTCCTTCAATATTGGATAGGGAATGATAATTTAAAAACCAATTGGGGTGAAAGCTGTTATTTTAGCGGGCAGCAATTCCAGTTGCTGCTTTGAATGACCTATAAAAAACAAAATTGAAGAATGGAAAAAAGTTTTACGACCCGATCGCTGAATATTCCTTTTCCGAAAGATGATCCGCATCGGGCACTGGATATGCCTATTTATGAGTCCGTTGCTTTCGACTTTGCATCCTCGGAGGATATTGCGGCTAACTTTAGAGGCGAATTGCCTGCGCATGTATATTCCCGCACCAGTAACCCAACCCTGGAATATTTCGAACGAAAGATGAAGACCCTTACCGGTGCTCACCAGGCGTTAGCAGTTGCTTCCGGTATGGCGGCAATTACCAATACCATTTTATCGCTTTGCAAAACGGGCGATAATATCATCGCTGGCAATCAGTTGTTCGGGCATACCTTTGCCTTGTTCAGTGAGAGCTTAACCAACTACGGGTTGGAAACGCGCTTTGTGGATACAACAAAAATAGAGGCTGTTGAAGCTTTGATTGATCACAATACTCGTCTAATTTATTTCGAAACGGTCACTAATCCGCAGTTGGAGATCGCCGATATTGAGGCATTGGTGACTGTGGCCAACAAACACAATCTTGTTGTGGTAATCGATAGTACCATTACACCGCCGGTTGTGTTGAACTCGAAAAAACTAGGTGTTCATGTAGAGGTGATGTCGACTACGAAATTCATCTCAGGTGGGGCTACTTCTTTTGGGGGAGTGATTCTCGAGAATGGTTTGTATGATTGGTCGAAGAACCCGAATACAGCAACCTTCGCAGCTAAATTTGGCAAAGATGCCTTTATTGCCAAACTGCGGAAGAACTATTACCGAAATACTGGTGCATCGATGACGGCCCATACGGCGCATTACCAAATTATGGGACTCGACATGCTGGAGCTTCGGGTAGAGCGATGTTATAATAACTGCATGGCTTTGGGCGAATTTTTTCAAAAGCATCCGAAGGTGAAGAAAGTTAGCTATCCGGGCTTGAAAGGAACACGGGGATACGAGCTGGCCGTAAAACAATTCTCAGGTAAACCGGGAACGGTAATGACCTTTGATTTGGAATCGCAGGAGGCTTGTTTCAGCTTTATGAATCAACTGGAGATTATTCGACGGGCAACGAACCTGAATGATAACAAATCACTGATTATTCACCCGTATTCAACCATCTATGTTGAATTCCCCGAAGAAGAGCGCATTGCAGCAGGCATTCGTCCAACCATGATGCGTTTGTCGGTTGGTATTGAAGGAGCAGCCGATTTGATTGCTGATATTGAGCAGGCTTTAGCAAAAATCTAAAGTCTGGTGTCAAGTCAAGCAGTCAGTTTCGGAAAAGATTGCTTCCTCCTTCGTCGTCGCAATGACGTTATAGCGAGTACCTACCCCAAATAAATGGGGCATAATGCGGGAATGATCGTTTTTATTAAATCT
>NZ_JBZQJF010000256.1:0-4147 GCF_059905295.1 Mangrovibacterium sp. | reverse complement strand
GAAAATCAAACAGATGCCTCAGATTGCTCAGAAACTAATAAGTGTTGTTTTGACGCAATCGCGCATCGCAGGTACATTTGCGAAGAGTGGAATGCAGGATGTTACCTCCCAAAAGTTTGATCGTGTTTGGTTCGATGTTACAATTATTTTAATGAAGAGCCAGAGAGACTTCAAACATTTCAACCGAAGCTCTTTGGTATTAAATCTTAGTTTCTGAGGAAAAGATGCAAGTGAACCAGAACAACAAGAAGCGGAATGATGAGGTGTATGTAGCTAAAGCGGGCAAAGCTACACGTTCTTGTATCGTAGTTTTTATGCTTCCCTTTTCTATTCTTCGTCCCATTTCAATCTTGGCGAGTTTACTCCTTTCCGAAAAAGGTATGAACTCTGAGGCTTTCCCAAACGAATTAAAAAATGCATATTTATGAATATTAACGAGAAAAAGAGGACAGGAACTCTCATTAGCATCCAGGATTCACTGGTCAGAGTCCGTTTTAAGGATGATGTTATTATGGGAGAAACTGCAGAAATCTCTGTTGAAGGCAAGCTTTTACAAGCTGAAGTCCTTCAAATTAGCCCGGATTATAAAAATCCGGATTGTGGTATTGCGGAGATGCAGGTATTTGAAGATTTAACGGGTGCGAAAATTGGAGATCCTGTCGTATTTAAAGGTACTCCTTTGTCAGTTCTGTTAGGACCAGGTTTGCTAACCAGTATTTGGGATGGTTTGCAAAATCCGCTCTACGAGCTGAGTGAACAAGATCCTTATTTGAGACCGGGAATGCATGCTCCGGCTTTGGATGAAAAACGAGAGTGGGATTTTACACCAAGTGTATCTGCAGGAGATGTTTTGAAAGGCGGCGATACAATCGGAACTGTCCCCGAGGGACACTTTGAACACAAAATACTAGTTCCCTTTGCGATTAATTCTTGTACAGTTAAGGAAATAATCGGTAAAAAATCCGTGACGATAACCGATGTTGTTGCGGTGGTAACCGATGAGAATAACAAAACACACGAATTAAAACTGGTTTTCCGTCATCCGGTGAAAATGCCGATCCCTTTTAAGGAACGTGCTATTCCTCGAAAAACGATTTCAACAGGTGTGCGGGTGATCGATTTACTGGCACCTGTAAGTTATGGTGGAACAGTTGGAAACCCGGGGCCTTTCGGTGCAGGAAAAACGGTGATGCAGCATACCTTGTGTAAATATGCGATTGCTGATGTGATCATTATGGCTGCTTGTGGTGAACGTGCCGGTGAGGCGGTTGAAGTTTTTAAAGATTTTGCTGAATTGCGGGATCCTTCAACAGGTGAATCACTCATGAACCGGATGTGTATTTTCGGGAATACCAGCTCCATGCCTGTTGCGGCACGTGAAGCGAGTGTTTTCATTGCCCTGACTGTAGGAGAATATTATCGCTACCAGGGCTTTAATGTAATCCTGTTGGCAGACTCAACATCGAGATGGGCGCAAGCGCTTCGTGAACGTAGCGGACGCCAGGGAGATATTCCAGGTCCTGAAGCTTTCCCGATGGATATTCCGGACCAAATTAAAGGGATGTATCAACGTGCCGGTGCCGATACCGGATCAGGCGGTTCATTGACATTTATCGGAACTGTATCTCCTGCAGGTGGTAACTTCCAGGAGCCCGTTACACAGGCAACAATGGATGCTACCGGTGGTTTCTGGGGGTTGTCGCAAGATCGTGCCGATGCCAAGAAATACCCGGCAATTGATCCGCTGGCCTATACAACTTCGGTTTACGACAGTTTCATTCCATGGAAAGACCGTGAGAATATTTTGGCTACTCTACAGGAAGCGAATGATATCGATCAAACAATCAGTACGATTGGCTTGAAAAAAGTTCCGGTTGAGAAATATATCTTATTCCAAAAAGGACAAACCATTGACTTCTGTGTGCTTCAGCAAAATGCTTTTCATGATCTGGATGCTTGTACGCGTCCTGAACGATTAGCAGTGCTTAATGAAGCGATGCAGAAATTAATTAACAGCGAGGTTCGAATTCCTGCTTCAGGTATGGATGACGAAGAAGTGAAAGAAATGATTCGTTCTAAGTTTGACGAACTTCGCCAGTGGTGGCGCGACTGGAATATAACTGCCGAAACTGAAGAGCAGATTGCGACTCTGCCAAGCCAAATTGAACAATTTGTTTTACAAGGAGAATACGTTTTATGATTAAAAAAGAAATAAATCGAATTAGCGAAGTCGGGAAAGCACTGATCTCTGTAGAAGGAAATCCCGGAGTTGCTCTAAACCACGTTGTAGAACTACTTGACGCTGATTCAAACCAAAGTCTTTCCTTTGCGAAAGCCATTAATATTAGCGAAAATTCCACCCGGTTTCAGGTCTTTAATGGTACCGCGGGACTTTCCACCAAGACCAAGCTTCGGATGCATGAGGTGCCGTTAACTGCGGGTTTCTCATACAACATGCTGGGACGAACCTTTGATGGAATTGGTCAGGTTGCCGACAACGGACCTGAAGTTATTTTTGAAAAGCAATTAGAAACCAGTTTGGACACCTTGAACCCAACGGTTCGTTTGGTTCCCAAGCAACCTCTTTGGACTGGTATTCCAATGATTGACGTCTTTAACACGCTGGTGAAATCACAGAAGATTCCAATTTTCGCTTCTCCTACAGAACCATACAACCGTTTGTTGGCGCAAATTGCACTGGGAGCGAAGGCCGATGTGATTATTTTTGCCGGAATTGGACTTAAGTTCGACGAATATCATTATTTCAAGGATCAGCTTTCACAATCCGGAAATATCGATAAAACCATCATGTTTGTTCACCTGGCCGGTGAGTCACAGATCAAGGGCTTAATGCTGCCTGACGTAGCCTTGAGTGTTGCCCGCGAATTTGCTGATCAAGGGAAAGATGCACTTGTGCTGCTAACCGATATGACCAACTGGTCGAACATCCTGCGGAACGTAGCCAACTACCAGGATATGATTCCGTCGCTTCAAGGTTATCCCGGTTCATTATATTCTGAGTTAGCTCGTCGTTACGAGGTTGCCGCAGATATTGAAGGTGCCGGTTCAATCACCATTATCGGTGCAACGACACTTGAATCGCTGGAAGATCCGGTTCCTGATAATACCGGTTATATTACCGAAGGACAGTTCTTCCTCGAAAACGGAAAACTAAAACTAGCCCGTTCACTTTCTCGATTGAAGCAACAGGTTAACGGTAATACCCGTAGCGACCACCGTCCGATTATGACGGCCATGGCCTCTTTGTTGGCTGATGCCGAAAAAGCTTATGAAGCAGCCGAAGTAGGTGCTGCCAATGATGCTTTTTCACAAAAGCTACTGGGCTACAGAAGTGATTTTATTGCCAATATGGAAGAACCTTTTGGAGAACCCATTGAGTTGGAAGCCGCTTTAGACCGGTGTTGGGAAATTCTGAGAAGACATTTTGAACCAACAGAAACTGGGTTGAGTAAAAAGTTGATTGATGAATATTGGCACAAGCAGAATTAAAAATACAGCATTATGAATAATCATAAAGAAAATCTGGAGAACATTGTTTCCAAGCTGAAGCAGGACGGCATTCAGGCGGGTGAAGCCGAAAAGAAACGAATGATTGAAGAAGGTAAAAAGCAAGCTGAAGTGATTCTTGCTGAAGCCAGAAATCAAGCGAAAGAGATCATTGACGAGGCAAAAGAAAAAACGGAGCAGCTTGAAAAAAATGCCCGGATTGCCATGACTCAGGCTTCCCGCGATATTGTGGAGGCTACTAAAGTTGCCATTATAAAACATCTTCAATCCGTTTTTGGAGAACAAGGTAAAAAGCTGTTTACCGAAAAGGAATATATGGCGGTGCTTCTGAAAACAACCTTGGAAAGCATTTCAGGACCGAAGACAGTAACGGTTCCGGAAACAGTCGCAAAAGATATGGAAACATTCCTGGTTAAGGAATCGCTGAACAAGCAAGTGGAGTTGAAACCTTTAGCAGGTGGAAAACCAACAATTGTTATTGAACCTAAAAGTAATAGCGGACTTCAGTTTGTACTGAGTTCGGATGATGTTGAGAAAGGATTATTCTCACTGGTCAACAAAGACCTTGTAAAACGAATTACACAAAGTAAGGAGGACTAGCCTATGTCAAATATGGTAT